>CAZTUO010000015.1:2596-4857 GCA_964616355.1 uncultured Nitrospira sp. | reverse complement strand
CTCTATGACATGGCGGACGTGCTGGGCCTGCGATAGGGAGGGCTCACGCCCTCCCCTCCGGCCTCCGGGCCGGCCCTCCCGCGGGGGCCGGCTGCCTCACTTCGCGGGTAGGTTCAAGTAGAGCAGGACGGGGATCACGATCGCGCTCGTCCAGGTCAGCCACTTCTTCTGGAAGACATCGTGAATGCCGAAGATGAGCACGAATGCGATCGCCGAAAAATAGATGAACGCGTTGCCCCTCGAGTAGCCTGACACCCCTTCGGCCAGCGCCACCGCGGGCGTGATGGTCACTGCAAGCCCCGACAACAAGCCCAAGAGTCGCTTCATGGTGTCTCCCTCCCTGTGAGAAGTTCGTACCCCCGCTTCTCCCGGACGGATCAGGTCACATGAAAGAAAAACGCCTCCACGGGCACACACCCCCGTGAAGGCGCACCAAGAAGGCCAGGCGAGCTGTCTGCTGACCGATTCCCTTCTGGAAGCTTACCCCGGTTCCACGGCTTCCTCCGGGCGTCAACCGGAGTTTATGATGCGCTGCCGGAGGGCAAAAGTCAATGTCCTCCAGGGGCCGGATGCAGGCGGGCTCGATCAGGGAACCAGGGGATGAAAGTACGGGCGAAGCCGTTCCCCGTACTGGCGGTCGGACTCCCCGGAGGCCCGGAAGACATCGAGCGCAAGCCCGATCTGGTCCAGGTAGCGGGAACTCTCAGCCAACCGATGCCGGCGCGTGCCCTCGGCCACGTCCAGCCCCTGGTCAATTTCGTACCGGGTGTACCCGTCGTGCGCCAGGTGCTCGGCGTGCACGTCGAAGCTCTTGCGATGCAGCGCGACCATGAGGGGGAGGTACTGGCGCCGGCTCTGGCGCTTGGCCCGGGCCAGCGTCGCGAGCCAGCAGCCAGAGAGCACGGCGAAGTGAAGCAGGATGTCCGACCAGAACCCCACGAGATACCAAGGCTCGCCCTCGCGGGTCGCACCGAGGCCGAGCGCCAGGACGCCGATCGTGAGCCACCGGACGCCCGCCAGCGCCTCCGAGTGCCGGATGATCCTGTCGCGAACGACGAGCGGGTCACGCTCCCGTGCGGACGGCGGGCCAGGCAGCGCGGGGCAGGCTCGGACCCAGTAGCGTCTGGCGAGCAGCAGGGCCCCCCCGAGCGACACCAGGGTTCCGAGCACGATCAGGTCGAATCCGCTCATACCCACCGATCGGGCTGATCGGGTCTCCGAGTTCCGCGGCCCGGGTCCCCGCCGGGCCAGGGTGACCAGACGAGCAAGAAACCGAGCAGGAGGTGCTCAGTCCCTTTGCGACGCATCGTCCAGATTCCCCGAGAGGGCCGGTCCGCGGACCACGGCTCCGCAAGCGTGGCAGGAGACCAGGGCCTGGCTGGCCTCGAAGCTGATCAGCCGGTAGCACCGGGGACAGCAGACCAGGGAGGTCAATGGGACGCTGGAGACTCGATTGACGCTCGGCTTCATGACACCTCAGCCGACACCTCGGGCGAGCGCCGGGACGGATTGCGCTGCTCGCTTGCGCAGGGTTCCGGGAAGCCCGCTGGCGAAGGTTGCTAGGAAGCGGCGAGGGCGGGTCGGGGCCCTCAGGCGTGGCGACTTAACGACGCGCGGCCATCGGACGCGGCTCTTGTTCCGCAGCTTGGCGTCGCCCGCAGTTCAGGCAGGCGAAGAAGGCAAGGACGAGACCGGCGTCCATATCCACAGCCCGTTCCAACAACATTGTGCCGTGGCACTTATCACAGATTCTCATGGTCTCCACCCTAACATTCGCGAAGCGTCCTGGCTATCGGTCGGAAGACCCTTCCGCTCCGGGCAAAGGACCCCTTCCCTTCTGTCAGCATGGGCCCTTTGGGTCAAACCGGGGCCACGCGGGAGCTAGCCCGGTTCGTCTAGCCGTCAGGCCCCTTCCTTGACAGGGCCTCGGTGCTCCCCCTAGGATGGGCACACAGATCCGACCCGACAGAGACCCATCCAGGCGTCCCATGTACCGGCTGATCATCGTCCTCGCCCTGCTCATCGTCGTCTATTTCCTCGTCCGGAACCTCGTCCGCGAGCTGACGGGCCGGGCCCGGCGAGACGAGGCGCTACCGGACAAGACCCAGATGGTCCAGGATCCCGTCTGTCGGACCTATGTCCCCAGGGGCACAGCGGTGGCGGCCATGATCGGCGGGCAGACCTACTACTTCTGCAGCCGGGACTGCGCGCGAACCTTCCGGAACCAGCTCTCGAGCTGATCCGGTCCTCTAGCAGCCCGA
>CAZTUO010000015.1:0-2536 GCA_964616355.1 uncultured Nitrospira sp. | reverse complement strand
TCGAACTTCAGGGTGATCTGACATTGGTTGGGCGCGAAGTTGAAGAAGGGCGGGCCCGTCTTCCCGCCCGCGATGCGGAAATAGGTCCAGGTCTCGCCCCCGAACCACCGGGGCGCCTTCCCGCTCGGCGGCCCCCAGTTCTTCTCGAACCACGCCTTGTCCTTGCCCTCCAGTTCCGCCGGGTTCAGCGAGGCGTCGAGATAGGGGTTTCCCCCACAGCTTGCCGCCAGTGCCGCCACGACCAGGAGCCCCGCGAGTCGCCGCATCATCCCAGCCCTCCCTTGTCGCTCGAATCCCGCTCATGCGATTCTAGACTCCGGCCGAGAGGCTGTCAAATTGACCGCGGAACCCGGTACGCCTTGCTTTGAGCTTCAGTTGTTCCTAGAATGGCCGATAGGAGAGGAAGGGACGGACTCTCGGAAGAAAGGAACGAGCCATGAAGATCTTTTTGGACACCGCCAGCGTCAAAGAGATTCAGGAGGCGGCGAGCTTCGGCATCCTCGACGGGGTCACGACCAACCCGTCGCTGGTGTCCAAGGAAGGACGCAGCTTCCGCGAGATCCTGCTGGAGATCTGCAACCTCGTGGACGGGCCGATCAGCGCGGAGGTGGTCTCCGTCGAGGCGGACGCCATGGTGAAGGAGGGCCGCGAGCTGGCCAAGATCCACAAGAACATCGTGGTGAAGTGCCCCCTGATCCCCGAGGGCATCAAGGCGACCAAGCGCCTGGCGGCGGAAGGGATCCGTGTGAACGTCACGCTCTGCTTCTCCCCGACCCAGGCCCTGCTGGCCGCGAAGGCCGGGGCCTGGTGCGTGTCCCCGTTCATCGGCCGGCTCGACGACATCAGCTCGAACGGCATGGAGCTGATCCGCCAGATCGTGACGATCTATCGGAACTACGACTTCAAGACCCTCGTGCTCGTCGCGAGCGTCCGGCACCCGCAGCACGTTGTGGAGGCGGCGCTGGCCGGCGGGCACATCTGCACCATGCCCTTCGGGGTCTTCCAGAGCCTGTTCAAGCATCCGCTCACCGACCTCGGGCTCAAGAAGTTCCTCGCCGACTGGAACGCGAGCGCCGCCAAGTAAGTCGCGCTGGTCATTGGGCCTCGGTCACTAGCCAGCGCGCAGCGTCTCATGAACCAATGACCAGTGACGATGGATGGTCCTTCGCCTCCAGAATCTGGCAGACTTTCCGGAACACGGCCTGGAACATTGGCCGGGTGAGCTTCCCGGTGAAGGTATTCTGCTGGCTGGGATGGTAGGACCCGATGAGGGTCACGGCCCAGGGCAGGCGGTAGACGGCCCCGTGGCCGAAGCGAGGGACGGGCGAGGGCACCGCTAGGCCAAGCTCCCGGCAGGCCCGCAGGTAGGCCTCGAACGCGATCTTCCCCAGCGCGACCACCACGCGCAGCCGCCGCAGCAGGCGCAGCTCCTCGAGCAGAAAGGGGCGGCAGGCGTCGAACTCCTCGGGGGTCGGCTTGTTCCCCGGGGGAGCGCACCGGACCGCCGCCGCGATGTAGCAGTCGGCCAGCCGCAGCCCGTCGCCCCGGTGCGTGGAGGCCGCCTGGTTGGCAAACCCGAAGCGGTGGAGCGTTTCGTACAGCCAATCCCCGCTGCGGTCTCCGGTGAAGACACGACCGGTGCGGTTGCCGCCGTGGGCCGCCGGGGCGAGCCCGAGCACGAGCAGGCGGGCCGCCGGATCGCCGAACCCAGGCACCGGCCGTCCCCAGTAGGTCCAGTCGCGGAACTGCCGGCGCTTGGCCCGGGCGACCGCCTCCCGGTGGGCGACGAGGCGGGGGCACCGCCGGCAGGCGATGATCCGGTCGTTGAGCACCCGCAGGCTCTGCATGGCGGGCGACAGTGTAACACAGCTCCCCGGGGAAAGGTCTTGCCGCGCGCCGGACTTCCTGCTAGCATGACGCCGTTTTCCTACCACGCCTCGCCCGAGAGGAGCCGCATGGGACAGTGGGTCGCGTGGGCCAGCGAAGTGGCGGTAGCCCTCCTGGTGCTCGCCCTGGCGCCCGGGGCGACCGCGGCCCCCGCCGACCCGACCTCGGTGCCCTTGCATAGCCCGCAACCGGCGCAGCCAGGCCCACTCCAGACGCAGTCCGCCAAGCCGACGGCGCCCCAGACTCCCATGCCACCCGCCCCAGACCAGGCTCCGGCCGGCGACGAGGCCGACCCCGGTGACCTGAGCGAGGGCCTGTCGGACCAGGAAGACCGGCTGGTTGTGCTCCCGGAGATCCAGCGGTCGGGAACCCGCCACTTCTTGAGCCACTTCAAGCTGCCCGAGAAGCTCGTCTTCGCCGGCCAGCCGATCCCGCTCGACAGTTGGCAGGTCCGCGAGCGGATCGAGTACGAGTTCTATCAGTTCCTCGCCGACGAAGGCGAAAGCATCATCTTAGCCAAGCGGACGGGCCGCTGTTTCCCGCCGGTGGAGAAGCAGCTCGCCGAGGCCGGTCTGCCGGACGACCTCAAGTACATGTTGTTGGTCGAGAGCAAGTGCATCGCCGCCGCCTTCTCCCGCGCCAAGGCCTC
>CAZTUO010000014.1:0-24443 GCA_964616355.1 uncultured Nitrospira sp. | reverse complement strand
CGCTGGAGCGCGACGAGTCGTCGGAGGAAGGGCTCGCCGAACTCCTCGCGGCCCGTGGACTTGGGCGGCCGCCGCCGCAGGAAGGGATGAGCCAGGAGCGTCGCGAGCAGCTCGGCGTCCACGCGGCCACGTGCGGCCAGCCGTCCGTCCCGGTCCATAGTCTGCCGGCCCCCGGTGAGCCGGTGCACGAGCGCGTCGAGGACCATGTTGCCGGGTCCGGTGTCGAAGGCGAGCACGTCGGTCAGGGCACCGCCGGCCGGTAGGTACGTGACGTTGCTGATGCCGCCGAGGTTGACGATCAGGCGGGAGCGGACCGGGTCCCGGAACAGCAGGTAATGGACGTAGGGCGTCAGCGGCGCCCCCTGCCCCCCGGCGGCGAGGTCGCGCTGGCGAAAGTCGGCGACCGTGGTCAGCCCGGTCCGCTCCGCGATCACGGCGGGCTCGGCGATCTGAAGGGTAGAACGGACCCACCCGACGCCGGGTTCCCGGACCGGGGTCGGGAGATGCTGGAGGGTCTGCCCGTGCGAGCCGATCAGGTGCACGTCCGCGAGGCGGAGGCCGGCGCGCGCGGCCACGCGCCGCGCCGCCCTGGCGAACCACGCGCCCAGCACCGCGTTCAGGTGGCAGACCTCCGCCACGGTGCCGCCCGCCGCCGCGGCGAGCAGCCGCTGCCGGAGCGCGGGCGGATAGCGGAGCGTCAGCGACCCGAGCGGCGCGACTTTGAGGTCGTGGCCGGTGCCCTCGATCGAGACCAGCGCCGCGTCCACGCCGTCCCCCGAGGTGCCGGACATCAGGCCGATGACATGCATGGGCGGCGCTACGCTAGCCGAACTGGCGGGCGCCGTCAAGCCACCTTGGCGGCCTGGCAAACGGCCCCGGGCTCGTTGACTTTCCCTAGGCGTGATGCTACGGTCCGCGCATGCCGCCGCTCGTCTCCCTGCGCCTCGCGCCGCTTCGCCTGTTTGCCGCGGCGATTTGGCTGCTGGCGGGTCCCTGGGGGGCCCAGGCAGCCGCGCCGTTCAATGTCGTCGTAACGATCCCCGTGCTCAAGGACCTGGCCGAGCGCGTCGGTGGGCCACACGTCCGGGTCACGTCGCTGCTGTCCGGGCTGGAGAGCGAGCATACCTACTCGCCCAAGCCCAGCGACCTCGTCGCGGTGCGGAAGGCGCGCGTCCTGCTCGAGGTCGGCGTCGGGTTGGAGGTCTGGGCGGGGGCGCTGGTCGAGAACGCCGGCAACCACGACTTGCTGCGGGTGACGACCTCGCGGGGCATCGCCTTGGTCCGCGACCACGAAGGGCCGAGCCGGACCACCGCGGGCGACCACCCGGAGGGCAACCCGCACGTCTGGCTCGACCCCGAGAACGTCAAGGTCATGCTGCGCCATATCGCGGAGGCCTTCAGCCGGGTGGACCCCGAGCATGCCGCCGACTACCGGAACAATCTGGCGGCGTACCTGCGCCAGCTCGACCAGCTCCAAGCCGAGCTAGCCGACCGGCTCCGCCGGGTCCGCCAGCGCCGCCTCGTCGTCCATCACCCGGCCTGGCCCTATTTCGCACGCCGGTTCGGCCTCGAGATCGCGGGCGAAATCGTCGCGCAGCCGGGCGCCGAGCCGTCCGCGCGGCACGTCCAGGAGTTGATTGCGCGCATGCGCGGCCAGGGGATCCGGGTCATCGTCTCCGAGCCGCAGCTCAACCGCAAGGTTCCGGAGCTCCTGGCCAGGGAGACCGGCGCCCGCGTCGTGCTGCTGACCCCGCTGCCCGGCGGCCTGCCCGGCACCGACACCTATCTGGATATGCTACGCTACGACGTGCTCCAATTGGCCCAGGCCCTTGACGCGCCGTAATCCGGCGCCGGCGGCTCCGCGGGGCCGCCGGCCGGCGGGCACCGGTTCATCCCATGACTGCCCCCAGCATTATTCGGTTCTCTCGCGCGACCTTCGGGTTTCCGGGCGTGATCGCCCTGAAGGACATCTCGCTCGAGATCGCGGAGGGCGAGTTCGTCGGCGTCATCGGGCCGAACGGCTCGGGCAAGACCACCCTCTGCCGGGCCGTGCTCGGCCTCCTGCGCCCGCTCGCGGGGAGCCTCCAGATCTTCGACTGTGCCTGCGAAGAGCTGCGGTGCCACCACCGGGCGCGGATCGGCTACCTGCCCCAGAAAGGAGCCCTGGATCGAAACTTCCCGATCACCGTGCTCGAGGCGGTGATGATGGGGCGGTACGGCGCGCTCGGGTTGCTTCGCCGGCCAGCGCAGCGGGACCGCGAGCTGGCGCTGGAGGCGCTCGCCAACGTCGGCATGCTGGAGTACAAGGACGCCCCGTTGGGACACCTGTCGGGCGGGCAACAGCAGCGGGTGCTGATCGCGCGGGCGCTCGCACAACAGCCGCAGGTCCTGCTGCTGGACGAGCCGACCACCGGCATTGACATCACGACCCAGCACAGCGTCCTGGACCTCATCCGCCGGCTCCACCGGGACCTGGGGTTGACGGTCCTGCTGATCACGCACGACATCAACATGATCCGCCCGCACGTGGACCGGCTGGTGTTGCTGAAGACCCGGCTGTACGCCGCGGGGCCGCCGGAGGAGGTGCTCCGGCCCGATCTCCTCAGCCAGGTGTACGGCAAGGAGCTGGTCATCACCGAGAAGGACTTGATCCTCGTCGAGGATTATCACCACCGCGGAATCGTGAACAGTAACCAATAAGCGATGCACAGGGCTCGCCCTGACTCGAAGGCGTTTCCACGCCCTCCGTTCACCCGTCGACAGGCTCGGAGCGAACGGCGATGCCAGGGAAACCAGGAGCGTGTTCCGGTCGTGCGGAGCGGGGCGACGCACGGCCATGAGGTTGTGAAATAACTTCTGTTCCCCGGGCATTGTGCCGAGAACGTGATGCTCGACCTGCTTTCGTATGACTTTATGCAGCGGTCGCTGCTGGCCGCGGCGACGGTCGGGGCGGTCTGCTCCCTGATCGGCGTGTTCGTGGTGCTCCGGGGGTTGGCCTTTATCGGGGCGGGCACCTCCCATGCGGCCTTCGCGGGCGTCGCGCTCGCCTACCTCGTGGGCCTGCCGCCGTTCCCGCTCGCGGTCGCCTTCGGCCTGGCCACGGCCTGGATCACGGGGTTCATGGAGGAGACCGGCCGGATGAAGCTGGATGTCTCGATCGGGATCCTCTACACGGCCACGATGGCGCTCGCAATCCTGTTTATCGGGCTCATGAAGACCTACAACGCCGAGGTGTACGGCTACCTGTTCGGGAGCGTGCTCTCGGTGACGACGGAGGAGCTGGAGGGGATCGTCGCGCTGGGGTTGCTGGTTCTGGGCGTGATCGCTGCCTTTGCTAAGGAGCTGTACTTCATCGCCTTCGATCAGGAAATGGCGGAGGCCTCCGGCGTGCCGGCCCGGCGGATGTTCTACCTGCTCCTGACGTTGGTCGCGCTCACCGTCGTGGTCGCGCTCAAGATCGTGGGGGCCATCCTGGTCTTCGCCATGGTGCTGATCCCGGCCGCCACAGCCTATCAATTGACGCACAGCCTTGCGCAGATGACGGGCTACGCGGTCGCCATCGGGACGCTGTCCGCGGTCGGTGGCGTCCTGCTCTCCTACGCTTGGGACCTCCCCTCCGGCCCCGCGATCGTGCTCCTCGCCACCACAGGCTTCTTCCTCTCCGTCCTCCTTTCCCCCAAGCGCCTCCGCCGCGCCGCGGCGTAACGTCATTCCAGCCGGGCTTGCGGCGTCCGGGCCCAGACCATGCCGGTCTGCTCCTTGGAAGAAAAGCCGAGCTTCTCGTAGAAGGCCTGCTTGTCCCGGGTGCAGAGCCAGAACAGCTCCACCCGGGCGAGGCGGGGGTGCTGAAGGATGTGCTGCATGATGGCGCTGCCGATGTCCTGGCCCTGGTAGGCTTGGTCCACGATCACGTCCCAGATGGAGGCTCGGTAGACGTAATCGGTGAGGACGCGTCCGAACCCGACCAGCCGGTCGCCGTCCCAGGCGGAGATCGCGAGGTCGGTATGGGCCAGCATCTCGCGGGCGTCCTCCAGGGTGCGGCCCTTGGCCCAAGGCGCCTGGTCGAAGAGACGCAGGAGCTGTGCGGGGTCCAGGTCCCTGCGGTCGGAAAAGGTGATCATGGGCTTGAGCGGGCGCGCCGTCCTGTATTAGAGTACCGCTGGGTTGTCACGGAGCTGTCTGAGGGAACTCCCCATGGTCGTGCGAACCTGTCCACGCTGCAGCCGCCTCATGTGGGTCAAGGACGAAGAGGTGGACTATCCCGACGAGCGGACGATGCGCATGAAGTGCCCCCACTGCCAGCAGACCGTCCGGATCACGCCGGTCTCCCAGGGAGCCACCGCGGCCGGCCCCAAGATGGGCCACTAAAGCCCCTTCCCCGCGCCGTCCAGCTCTGGCTTGTTGCCCGGCATGATCTTGTGCAGGGTGGTCCGATACTCGCGCAGCCGGTCCGCCTGGGGCTTGGTGAGGTGCATCGTCTTTTCCGTCTGCATGAGCTCGAGCTGGTCGAGCGCCAGCAGGAGATTCTGCACGCCTCTCAGAATCCACCCGGACTCGAAGGCTTCCAGGGAGTCGATGAAGATCTCGTTGAGCCGCCGAAACGCGGGGTCCGTCGCCTGCTGGCGGAACCGATAGACGGTCTTCTCGTAGGCCTCCACCGCCTCGGGTGAGGGCCGGAGCCCGCCCGGGACGACTGACATGTGGAGGACGGCGGGCACCTTGGCGCTATAAGTCTTGAAGGACGCCACGAGGGCGCCTACCACGTCCAGCACTTCGCTCGCGTCCACGACTCTTCCTTTTCGGGTCGCTGAGTGATACCCCGGCGCCCGGCCACTGTCAAGCGCCGGCTCGGCCGGGCCTCGCCGCCTGCGCGCCAGCGCGCGCGGCGAGCGCGTCCCGCACCGCCTCCATGTCCGGCGGCAGCGGCGCGGCGAATTCACGATACACGCGGGTGGCCGGGTGCGTAAAGCCGAGCGTCCGGGCATGGAGCATGACGCGGGGCACGGGAATCCCCTCCGGTGCCACCACCTTCCGCCCGCCGTAGACCGGGTCGCCCAAGATGGGGTGGCCGAGGGACGAGAGATGCACCCGGAGCTGGTGCGTCCGGCCGGTCCTGGGAGAGAGCTCGACCCGCGCGGCCAGGTGGCCCATCCGCTCGACCACGCGGTATGCCGTCACCGACCGCTTCGGTCGGGCGGTGCGCGCGGAGAATTTCTTGCGCTCCTTGACGTCCCGACCGATGGCCAGCTCAATCACCCCGGCGGGCTGCTTGGGGACTCCCCAGATCAAGGCTTCGTAGATCCGGGTGACCGTGTGCTGTTTGAACTGCGCGGCCAGCCCGCGGTGGGCCTCGTCCGTCTTGGCCACAACCATGACGCCCGAGGTGTCCTTGTCCAGCCGGTGCACCAGTCCGGGCCGCTCCTTGCCGCCGATCGTGGAGAGCGCCGCATCCGGCGAGCCCGGTGAGCTCAGATGAGAGAGCAGCGCGTTGACCAGGGTGCCGTTCCAGTGGCCCGGGGCCGGATGGACGACCAGCCCGGCCGGCTTGTCCAGCACCAACAGGGCCTCGTCCTCGTACAGGATCGCAAGCGGAATCGGCTCGGGGAGGAGGGCGAGGGGCTCGGGCCGGGGGACGACGAGGGTGATCACGTCGCCGGGCCGGATCTTGTAGCTGGCCTTGGCGGAGGCCCCGTTCACTGCGACGCGCCCTTCGTCAATCAGGCGCTGCACAGCCGAGCGGGAGAGACCGGGCTGCCGGTTGGCGAGGAACAAGTCGAGCCGCTTCGGGGCATCTCCCGGTGTCACAACGAGCTCGATGCGGCTCTCGACTCTCTCGCGCACTCGGCGCCTCGGGCGATCGGCGGGCAGCGGTCAACCTGCCACATCGCCGGGTAGATTACAAGGGCGTCCACGAGCGGGGGGCTGCTCCCGTCCATGTCCGACGAAGGCCCTCGATGCCCGAACCTGGGGCGCCGCATCGGGTGGAAGATGTCGGATGAACCAGGACAACCGGCGGGCCGAGAGGGGGCCCGCTCCATGGGGCTTCCGGGCCTGTGCAGGGACGGAAAAAACCCGCTATCCTAGCGCGCTGGCACGACCCAGCATGAGCCAACCGAGGAAGCCCCCATGCCGTCGAGACGCATTCGCGTGGTGCTGGCCGATGACCATCACTTGGTCCGCCAGGGATTCCGGGAGCTGCTCCGCGCGGAGCCGACCATCGAGGTCGTCGGCGAAGCGTCGGACGGACGCGAGCTGCTCGCGCTGGTCCGGCGGAAACCCTGCGACGTGGTACTCCTGGACATCAGCATGCCGGGCCTGAGCGGTATCGAGGTCCTCCGGGTCCTCAAGCGCGAGCATCCACGTCTCCTCGTCCTCGTGCTCACGATGCACGAGGAGTACCTGTTCGGCCCGCGCGCGCTCGCCGCGGGAGCGGACGGCTATCTCACGAAGGACAGCTCGCGGAAGGAGGTGATCGAGGCGATCCGCACGCTGGCGGCCGGCGGGAAGTACGTGACCGCCCGACTGGCCGAGCAGGCCTCCGAGCCGGTAGACGCCCCCTCGAAGGTGCCGAGCTCTCCCGCGCTGTCCACCCGGGAGTTCGAGGTGTTGCGGCTGCTGGCCTCCGCCAAGACCGTCACGGAGACTGCGGAGGATCTCAGGATCAGCGTGAAGACCGTCAGCACCTACCGCGCCCGCATTCTGCAGAAGCTGCAGCTTCGCAACACCGCGGAGCTCATCCGGTACGCCATCCGGAAAAGATTGGTGGGTTGAGCCGCCCGGTCCGGACGGCGGCCCGCCGCTGTGCACAGCCGAGTCAGACGGGTTTGGCGAGGACCTCGTGCACCGTCTGGACCAGGCGATCCAGAGAGAAGGGCTTCTGCAAGAGCGGAGCTGCGCTGTCCACCGGACCGTAGCGGTCGCGGACGTGGCCCGGATAGCCGGAGATGTACACCACTTTGATGTCCGCTTGCAGCCCCTTCAGGCGTTGCGCCAGCTCGTAGCCGTTGATGCCCGGCAAGACCACATCGGTGATGACCAGATGAAGCGAACCGCGGTGCTCGCGGCAGAGGCGGACGGCTTCCTCGCCGTTCGCGGCCTCGAGCGTCGCGTATCCGCACTCGTGGAGGGCGTGGGATGCCAGGGTCCGGATCATCTCGTCGTCCTCGACGAGCAGGACCGTCCCGGAGCCCCGGCGGGCGCCAAGGGCTCCAGAGCCCTCCTCAGTAGGCGTCAACGGAGCCTCCACGCGCGGCAATCCGACCCGGAACGTGGTGCCCCGGCCCAGCTCGGTGGTCATCCACAACGTGCCGCCGCTCTGTTGCACGATGCCGTAGACGGTGGACAGCCCCAACCCCGTCCCTTTCCCCTTGTCTTTCGTCGTAAAGAACGGCTCGAAGATATGGGCCTGGGTGGCCTCGTCCATGCCACAGCCGGTGTCCGTGAGACTCAGCATGACGTACGGGCCGGGCGACACGGGGAAGTACTGGAACGCCGTGCGCTCGTCGAGCTGGACGTTGGCGGTTTCGATGGTGAGCCGCCCGCCCTGGGGCATGGCGTCCCGCGCATTCAGCGCGAGGTTCAGCACCACCTGTTCGATTTGCCCCCGATCGGCCCGGATTCGGCCCACATCCGGGGCCAGCCTCGTGACCAGCTCGATGTCCTCGCCGATGAGCCGGCGGAGCATGTCCTGCAGGCCGATCACGATGTCGTTGGGATTGAGCACCTTGGGCTCCAGGACCTGCCGGCGGCTGAAAGCCAGCAGTTGCCTGGTCAAGGCCGAGGCCCGCGTCGCCGCCTGCCGAATCTGATCCACATGCTTGAAGCGGGGATGGTCGCGCGGCAGGTGCTTGGCGAGGACCTCGCTGTTGCCGATGATGACCGTGAGGAGGTTGTTGAAGTCGTGGGCGACGCCGCCGGCCAACTGGCCCACCGCTTCCAGCTTGTGCGCCTGCCGAAGCTGCGTTTCGAGGAACTGCTTCTCCTCCGTGGCGCGCTTCCGCTCCGTGATGTCGCGGGCCAGGAGGAGCCGTCCGCTGAGGCCCCGGCTCGCCGTGATGACCGTGGCGTTGACCTCCAGCCAGGCCGGCGCCCCGTCGGGGCGGGCAATCTGGACCTCCAGCGGGGGCCGCGCCCGCTCGCCTGCCTCCACGGCCGCAAGCCGCTCCTCCATGGTGGGTGCGGACTCGGGCGAGAGGAGAGTCACGAGCGGTTGCCCGATCAGGTGCTCCTTCGTCCGTCCGGTGATCGCCACGACCTGGCGGTTGCACCAGCGAATGACGCCAGTCGGCTCGACGAAGAAGACGGCGTCGTGGGCCTGGTTCAACACGAGATCCAGCCGCTCCACGCTCTCCTGATAAGCCGCCTCCGTCGCCTGGTGCCGTTGCCGGAGCGCCCACATCTCCTGACGCTCCCGGCGTAACAGGTCGAGGCTGTGTCCGTAGAAGGTCCCGAGGATGAGCAGGAGCGGGAAGCGGAGGAAATGCGACTCCGAGAGGGATCCGATGCCTTCGACCGCCGAATACAGCAAGAGTCCATAGCCGAGGCACAGGATGAGCGAGAGCGCGATGATCTGTTTTATGCTCGGCGCAAACGCCGCCAGGAGGATGAGCAGGAAAAAGATGATGTAGAGATCGGAACCCCTGTGGCCCGAGAGGTGGATGATGGTGACGGTCACGGCGGTGACGCCCAGGACCCACGTGGCGACGAACCAGTTGGTGCCCAGGAGCGGGGCGGGGAGCCGCCAGAGCAGGACGGCAAGACCGAGCAGGACGGCCACGGTGACGTGGGCCTCCTCGGGGGTGAAGGCCGTCTCCCGGCTGAACAGCAGGTGGTAGCAGAGGATGATCGTCACGAGCGTATGCAGGAGCGGGAACTGGGGCAGGCTCGAGAGGCTCTCGTACGCACGGGGCGGGCGGCGGTCTCGGGAGAAGAGAGAACGAGCCCTGGTCGCAGACTTGGCCATCGGAACACCGAGGCCCAGCATAGCCCAACCAGGTGATTGCTGCAACACATCGCTCGGATGCCGTCCGGCTCGCGGCGCCGCGCACCAACAGGCTCTACGAGGTTCGGGAGCGGCGCCCGGTACCAAGCTGCGGCCCCGTGTTGTCCGACGAGGTCATTCGCCTGACCAGTCCGCATGCCCCTGGCCGCCTGCACGATTGCCGCTATCTAGTTCGGCTTGCTTCCAGGTAGGCAATGACCTCGTGCTTCCGGCTCCGACGATGTGCTTGATAGTGAGCGTGGCCATGCCCCTCCTGAGGAGCCACCACGAACATGGGCTAGAGGAAGGCTAGTGAGTCGAGAGCTGGTCCGGGAGGGAGCAGGAGCGTTACTGCGGGCGGGCGCGTTCGGCGAGCTTCCGGCGGAGGCGGGCCTTCTCCAGGCTGACGCGGACCTGCTCGACCTCGGAGGGGAGCAGGCCGCCCTGCTCGAGCTTCTGCTCGGCGGCGCGGACGGCGGCCTCCGCCCGCTCCACATCAATGTCCTCGGCCTTCTCGGCGATCTCGGCCAGGATCGTGACCTTCCGCGGGGTGACCTCGGCGAAGCCCCAGAGGACGGACATGTAGGAGACCGCCTCTCCGACCCGGTACCGCAGCTCGCCGATCCGCAGCGTCGAGAGAAAGTGGCAGTGGCCCGGCAGCACGCCGAAGTCCCCTTCGGCGCCCGGCGCGATGACCTCGTCCACCTCCTTGCTCAGCAGGAGGCGCTCGGGGGTGACGACCTCTAACAGCAGCTTGCCAGCCATCGGTCCTCGGGACAGGGGACCAGGGGACGCATCACAGAGGAGAGCTGGTTCTCACCTGTCCGGCGTCCCGCGTCGCCTGTCATGCTCTTTTAAAGCCCAGCCGCTCCGCCTTCTCCACGACCTCTTCGATCGTCCCCACCATGTAGAAGGCCTGCTCGGGGAGGTCGTCGTATTTGCCCTCCACGATCTCCTTGAAGCCCCGGACGGTGTCCTTGAGCTTGACGTACGTGCCCTTGGTGCCGGTGAAGGCCTCGGCCACGTGGAAAGGCTGCGACAGGAACCGCTGGATCTTCCGGGCCCGGGCGACGATGAGCTTGTCCTCCTCCGACAGCTCGTCCATGCCCAGGATCGCGATGATGTCCTGGAGGTCCTTGTACCGCTGGAGCACCGACTGGACGGCGCGCGCGACCCGGTAGTGCTCTTCGCCGACGATCTGGGGGTCGAGAATCCGCGACGTGGAGTCCAGCGGATCCACGGCGGGGTAGATGCCGAGCTCCGCGAGCTGGCGGGAGAGCACGGTCGTCGCGTCCAGGTGGGCGAAGGCCGTGGCCGGCGCCGGGTCAGTCAGGTCGTCGGCGGGCACGTAGATGGCCTGGACCGACGTGATCGAGCCCCGCTTGGTCGAGGTGATGCGCTCCTGCAGGGCGCCCATCTCGGTGCCCAGCGTTGGCTGGTAGCCCACCGCGGAAGGCATGCGGCCGAGCAGCGCGGACACCTCGGAGCCGGCCTGCGTGAAGCGGAAGATGTTGTCGATGAACAGGAGCACGTCCTGGTGCTCCTCGTCGCGGAAGTACTCCGCGATCGTGAGGCCGGTGAGCCCGACACGCAGCCGTGCGCCTGGCGGCTCGTTCATCTGCCCATACACGAGCGCGGCCTTGGACTTGGTGTAGTCGTCGGGGTCAATGACCTTGGATTCCTGCATCTCGTGCCAGAGGTCGTTGCCCTCGCGGGTCCGCTCGCCGACGCCGGCAAACACGGAGAAGCCACCGTGGTGGAGCGCGATGTTGTTGATCAGCTCCATGATGATGACGGTCTTGCCCACGCCCGCGCCACCGAAGAGGCCCACCTTGCCGCCCTTGGCATAGGGCTCGAGCAGGTCCACCACCTTGATCCCGGTCTCCAGCACCTCGGTCTTGGTCTCCTGCTCCTCGAGCGGCGGGGCCGGGCGGTGGATCGGATAGGTCTTCTTGGCCTTGATCGGCCCGCGCTCGTCCACGGGTTCGCCCAGGACATTGATCAGACGCCCCAGCGTCTCGCGGCCGACCGGCACGGAGATCGGCGCGCCCGTGTCGCGGACCGGCATGCCGCGGACCAGCCCGTCCGTCGAGGACATGGCGACCGTGCGGACCCGGTTTTCGCCGAGATGCTGGGCGACCTCGAGCGTCAGCCGGATCTCCGGCCGGCCGCTCGCCTGATCCTCGTCCTGCTCGATCCGGAGCGCGTTGTAGATGTTCGGAAGCTGCCCCTGGGGGAACTCCACGTCCACCACGGGGCCGATGACCTGGACGACCTTGCCTGTGCTCATATCGCTCCTTACGTTAACCGGCTCGGGGCTCGGCGGCTAGCGGGAAGGGGTCAGACCTGGTCGCCGCTTGCCCCTCGCCACGTGCCCCTCAGCCTTTCAACGCTTCCGCCCCACCGACGATGTCCATCAGCTCCTTCGTGATCGCGGCCTGCCGCGTCTTGTTGTAGTAGAGCGTCAGCTTTTTGATCAGCTCGCCGGCGTTGCGCGTCGCCCCGTCCATGGCCGCCATGCGGGCGCCGTGCTCGGCGGCCGACGATTCGAGCAGGATCCGGTACGCCTGCCAGTGGAAGTGCTTGGGCAGGAGCGCGGCGAGCAGCTCGTCTTCGTCGGGCTCGTAGAGGTAGCTGCCGCCGGGGGGGCCTTCGCCGGCCTGCTCGAACGGGTCGATCGGGAACAGCTTCTCGACGACCACCCGCTGCTGGATGGCCGACTTGAACTCGTTGTAGATGACGTGCAGCTCGTCGAAGGTGCCCTTGACGTAGTGCTCAATCAGATCCTGCCCCACGTCGAGCCCGTGCTCGTAGGTCAACCGGTCGAAGACGCCGACCCACTGCTGCCGGATCGGCCAGGGCCGCCGGCGGAAGTAGTCCCGGCCCTTCCGCCCGACGAGGCTCACGGTCACGGCGCCCCCGCGCGCCTCGACTGCGCGGATGAACTCCAGCGCCTTGCGGAGGATGTTCGCGTTGAACGCGCCGCACAGGCCACGGTCGCTGGTGACGACCAGGACCTCGATCTGCCGGCCGGTACGCTTCTGGAGCAGCGGGTGAGAGGCCCGGTTGACCCGCTGGCTCAGGTCCGCGAGCACGCTCCGGAGCTTGTGGGCGTACGGGCGCGCGGCGAGGATGCGCTCCTGCGCGCGCTTGAGCTTGGCCGCGGCCACCATCTTCATGGCCTTGGTGATCTTCTGCGTGTTCTTGACCGCGGCGATCTTGCGCCGGTAGCTCTGGAGGCTGGGCATCTTTCAGATCTTGCCCCCGCTGCCTTACTTCGCGCCGTAGCCCATCTTCTGCTTGAAGGTGGCGATGATCTGCTTCAGCTCGCCAGCGAGCGCCTCGTCGATCTTGGGCTTCGACACCAGGTCCTTCTTGATGTGTGGGTGGTGCTCGGCGACGTAGCGCAGCAGGTCCGCCTCGAACGGCTGGATCTTGTCCACGGCGATGTCGTCCAGAAAGCCATTCACGCCGGCGAAGATGGACAGGACTTGATCGGCCACCGGCATGGGCTTGTACTGGCCTTGCTTGAGCAGCTCGACCATCCGGACGCCGCGTGCGAGCTGCTGCTGAGTGGCTTTGTCCAGCTCGCTCCCGAATTGGGCGAAGGCTGCCATCTCGCGGTATTGGGCCAGGTCCAGCCGCAGGGTGCCGGCGACCTGCTTCATGGTCTTGATCTGGGCCGCGCCGCCGACCCGGGAGACGGAGAGGCCGACGTTGATCGCGGGCCGGATGCCGGAATAGAAGAGGTCGGCCGCGAGGTAGATCTGTCCATCGGTGATCGAGATGACATTCGTCGGGATGTAGGCGGACACGTCACCCGCCTGCGTCTCGATGATCGGGAGCGCGGTGAGGCTGCCGCCGCCGAGCTTGTCGTTGAGCTTGGCGGCCCGCTCCAGCAGGCGCGAGTGCAGGTAGAACACGTCGCCCGGATAGGCCTCACGCCCCGGCGGCCGCCGCAGCAACAGCGAGAGCTGGCGGTACGCGGTCGCGTGCTTGGAGAGGTCGTCGTAGACGATCAGGGCGTGCCGTCCGCTGTCGCGGAAGTACTCGCCCATGGCGACGCCGGCGTAGGGGGCGATGAACTGCAGCGACGCGGCCTCGCTCGCGGTCGCCGAGACGACCATGCTGTACTCCATCGCGCCGTACTCCTCCAGCGTCTTGACCACCCGGGCGACGGTGGAGCGCTTCTGGCCAATCGCGACGTAGATGCAAAAGACGTTCTGGCCTTTCTGGTTGATGATCGTGTCCACGGCGATCGCGGTCTTGCCGGTCTGCCGGTCGCCGATGATGAGCTCGCGCTGGCCGCGGCCGATCGGGATCATCGCGTCAATGGCCTTGATGCCGGTCTGAAGCGGCTCGCGGACGGACTGCCGGGTCACCACCCCCGGCGCGCGAACCTCGATCCGGCGCGTCGCCGTGGCCTTGATCGGACCTTTCCCGTCCAGGGGCTGGCCGATCGCGTTGACCACGCGGCCGATCAGCCCCTCGCCCACGGGGACCTCCGCGATGCGCCCGGTGCGCTTGACCGGGTCGCCTTCCTTGATCCCGGTGTCGTCGCCCATGAGCACGGCGCCGACGCTGTCTTCTTCGAGGTTCAAGGTGATGCCGTAGAGGCCGCCCGGGAATTCGAGCAGCTCGCCGGCCATGGCGCCCTCGAGCCCGTAGATCTTGGCGATGCCGTCGCCCACCTGGATCACCGACCCGCGCTCCTTGACCTCGACGCGCTGGTCGAAGCCCTTGATCTTTTCCTTGATGATCGTGGTGATCTCTTCCGTCTTGATCTGCATGCCACTACTCCTTGGACAGGAGGGCCTTCATCGCGGTCAGCCGGGCCCTCACGCTGCTGTCGAACACGGTGCTCCCGATGCGGACCTGGACGCCGGCGATCAGCGCGGGGTCCGTCCGAAACTCCAGCTCCACGTCCTGGCGGAGCAGGTCCTTCAGCCGGGTCCGGATCTGGTCGGCCTCCGCGGCCTCGAGCGGGCGGGCCGAAGTCACGGCGACCTGCCGGGCGCCGCGCGCCTGATCGGCGAGCGCCGCAAAGGCTTCCGCGATTTCGGGCAGCAACCCGACGCGGTTCTTCTTGACGAGCTGGGCCAGGAACGAGGTCACGACGGTCGGGCACCCGACCCGCTGGCCCAACGCGGTCAGGACGTCAAGCTTCTCCCCGAAGCTGGTGGCCGGCGACGCCAGCACGTGGCGCAGGGTCGCGGAGGCGGACAGAGCCGCCCCCAGCACGGTCAGCCCCGCGCGGGTCGGCTCCACGCTTCCGGCATCCAGGAGGTCGAACAGAGCCTTGGCGTAACGGCGTGCGACAGAACTCTTGATCACAACGGTACCGATGAACCCGTTGGCGGACGAAGGTGCGTTCGCGGCGGGGGCGCGAAGAAAACGCGCCAGCCTAGCATCCGCGTCCGCCGCGTGTCAAGCCGCTGGGGCTAGGGATTCCCTGTAGAGACGCCCGCGCGCCTCACCGGGGTCGGCCCGGGCGCGCTGCCGGCGGAGCCTTCCGGGGGCACGAGACGGATCTCGATCCGGCGGTTCTTCTTCCGCCCGGCCTCCGTCCGGTTCGACGCGATGGGCCTGGTCTCCCCGAATCCAGCGGTGGCGAGGCGGGTCTGGTCCACGCCGCCCTTCTCGACGAGGTAGTGCGCGACCGCCTCGGCCCGCGCGACGGACAGCTCCTGGTTGGACGGGAAGACCGCGAGGAGCGCGCGCCCGATCGGCTGGTCGTCGGCGTGCCCCTCGATGCGGACCTGCTGATCCGGCAAGCCCCGTAGCAGGCTCGCGATCTCGTCGAGGTACGGCCGCGTGGATGCGGTGGGGAGGACCTGCCCCGGGTCGAATTCCAGCCGGCTCACGAGGTCGGCCAGGAGTTGCGGGGTCGCCGAGCCGGGCGCGCCGGCGGCTTCGGCGGTGAGTTCCCGGCTCGGGACCTCGGAGGCCGGGCGGTCGGGGTTGCCGAGGCCGGATTCCAGCGCTTGCTTCGGCTCCGTCTCAGGCGGCGACGCCGCCTCCTTAAACGAGAGCCGATCGCCGAGTTGGAGGGGCTCGATGGACTGGAGGATGAGTGCCGAGGCCGTGACTTCTTCTGCATGGAGCACCTTGAGCGTGCCGATCACTACTCGCGGGCGCCCCGGCGGCAGCCGGAAGACCTCCAGCCGGTCGCCGGCCCGCAGGCCGTCGCGCCGGCCCCAGTCGATATAGACGACGCTGCCCTTCCCGGTCATCGTCTGCTGCGGCGGCAGGGCCACGATTGTGCCGGTTCCCGTCGGGCTCATATCATCCGAGGCCGCGCGGCCCTCCGGCGCCGGCGGTTCGAAACGCATGACACCGTACCCGGGCGAGATGCTGTCGTAGATGCGCTCGACGGCCGTGACGGCAAGATCGTCTTTGACCTCTAGGACCCGGACGACGGCGGCCATGGTGTAGAGGTCGCCCAGGTACTGTCCGCTCCACGGATGGAAGACTTCGTGGACCCAACGGTAGACCGTGTAGAACGTGCCCGGCTCGGCCTCCTGGGGCCGGGTCAGCCTCAGGTTGAGGCGATCGCCCGCCGCATACAGGCGCTTGTTGCCCGTCGCCTCGAGAACCACCCCCTCCTTGGGCAGGTCCTTGCGAATGAAGCCGGCCGAGAACCTCAGGGCCGGCTCTCCGATGCGGACGGTTTCCGGGCCGGCGGCGGCCTGGAGCGCCGATGGCGGAGACGCAATCAGCCAGGTGACCGCGAGCACGGATCCGCAGGTCAGGTGCCTCAGCATCAGGCCTCCTGGGCACAGAACAGGGACGGCTTCGCCCGCTTCACGATACCAGAGGATGGTGAATTGTCAAGCAATGTCGGGCGGATGCGCAAATTTGACTGCCCGAGAGCTCCAGTGGTACCGTGAACTGTTCCGCAGAACAGTGGAGGCTTCCATGCAGAAGCCCGGATCCGACAGCGAGAAGCAGCCGACCTCGGGGGGGCTGCCGGCGCGACGGATCGACACCCAGATCCACCGGCGCAAGAAGGTCAAGGCTGTGGCGCCGCTTGAAGCCGAGTGGGACGCAGCCTCCGGCACGAAGCCGACCGGCCTTCGAATGCCGCCCGATACGATGACGAAAGCCTCCTGATCCCCCGGCCGAACTTTGCGGCCGGCCCTTCCTTCCCAACAAAGTCTCCGCCTCGTCTCCAGCGAGCGCCGACAAACGGGGCGCCTGACCTCACAGTTCTCCGCCGGGAAGGACCCGGTAGGGCTTTCGGTGGTAGCCCGATAGGTCCTTTTCGCGCTTGAAATTCATGGAAACGAAGGCTAGGATGGCAATTCTGCGTTAGAAGTCAATGATTTTCACGCGAGGAGGCAGTGCCTGAATCCGTACTGCTGATCGAGTATCTGACGCGCTATTTCCCGATTTTGCTGTTCATCGGGATCGCGTTGGCCTTCGGCGTGGTGACGCTGCTGCTCAGCTATCTGCTGCAGCCGAAGTATCCTGAGCCAGAGAAGCTCAGCCCCTACGAATGCGGGAGCGAGCCCTTTTCCGACGCGCGGATGCCCTTCCCGGTCCGCTACTATATCTTTGCGATGTTGTTCGTTATTTTCGATATCGAGGTCATCTTCCTGTATCCCTGGGCCGTGAGCTTCTACGACATCGGCTTGATCGGGCTGATCGAGATGTTGATCTTCATCGGCTTGTTCCTGGTCGGCTACATCTATGCCTGGAAGAAGGGCGCGCTGGAATGGGACTGATTCAGATCGGACGGCACGAGAAGGACGGGCAGCCGGACGTCATCACGACGACCGTGGAGAAGGCCGTGAACTGGGCTCGGAAGGGCTCGCTCTGGCCGATGACCTTCGGGCTCGCCTGCTGTGCCATCGAGATGATCGCGGCGGTCTCCTCCCGCTACGACATGGACCGGTACGGGGCGGGGGTGTTCCGCGCCTCCCCGCGCCAGTCGGACCTCATGATCGTGGCCGGCACGGTCTGTCGCCGGATGGCGCCCGTGATCCGGAAGATCTACGACCAAATGCCCGAGCCTAAGTACGTGATCGCCATGGGCTCCTGCGCCACGTCGGGCAACATTTACGACAGCTATAGCGTGGTGCAGGGCGTGGATCGGTTCGTGCCGGTGGACATCTACGTGCCCGGCTGCCCGCCGACGCCGGAGGCGCTCTTCGACGGCATCCTCAAGCTGCAGGAGCGCATCATGCAGAGACGGGTGTTCACCAAGCAGCCGGCGCAAGTCAAAACGTGACGGGCGCCGCGTGACAGCGGGAGCGTTTGCTACCCGTCCCGCGTCACTCGTCCTGGGTCCCGGTAGGAAGATGCACCCGATTGCCGAGCGACTCCAGCAGAAGTTCCCCGAGGGATTCGTCAAGGCCGTCGAATGGCGGGGCGACTTGGCCGTCACCGTCACGCGGGAGGCGCTCCACGACGTGGCCCGGTTCCTTCACGACGATCCCGCGTTGGACTTCGACTACATCGTCCACGTCAGCTCGGTGGACTGGCCGGATGACGAGGAGCGGTTCGAGGTCGTCTACGAGTTCTACTCGATCCGCAAGCGGCACCGCATCCGGCTCAAGACCCGGGTGCCCGAGGCCGAATGCGAGGTCCAGTCCCTCACGGACATCTGGAAGGGAGCGGAGTTCATGGAGCGGGAGGTCTACGACATGATGGGCATCCGCTTTAAGAACCATCCGGACTTGCGGCGGATCCTCATGCCGGACGACTACGACGAAGGGTATCCGCTCCGGAAAGACTTCCCGGTCCGGGGCAAGGGCTGGCGCGACACGTTCGAGTTCTTGCACGAGACAAAGCCCTAGCGAATGGCGAGCCGCGAGTCGCGAACGGCTCAGTGCGCTAGCTATCCGCGGGGTGCTGCCAGCTTGGAATCATGAAGCTCGAAGACCAGAGAGCGATCGTTTACAAGGTCGCGGACCCAGCGCATCCGGAGACCGAGACGCTTCCGACGCTCCGGACCGAGGAGTTGCTGCTGAACATGGGGCCGCAGCATCCGAGCACCCATGGCGTGCTGAAGGTCATCCTCGAGCTGGAGGGCGAGCGGATCGTCAAGGCGACCCCGGTGCTGGGCTTCCTGCACCGCGGCGTGGAGAAGCTGGCCGAGGAGGGCACCTACCACCAGTTCATCCCGCACACGGACCGGCTCGACTACATCTGCGCGATGTACAACAACTTCGCGTACTGCCGGGCCGTCGAGAAGCTCATGAATATCACCGTCCCAGAACGGGCCGAGTACCTGCGGACGATCGTGGCGGAGGTCCAGCGGATCATCGGCCATCTGTTCTGGCTGGGGACCCAGGCCCTGGATATCGGAGCCATGACGGTCTTCTTCTACACGTTCCGTGACCGGGAGATCCTCCTGGACTGGTTCGACGAGCTGTGCGGAGCGCGGCTGACGACGAGTTGGTATCGGATCGGCGGCGTGGAGCGGGACTTCACCCCATCCCTCTTGGAGAAGCTCCGGCGGTTCCTGGACTACTTCCCGCCGAAGATCGACGAGTACGTCGTGTTCCTGGAGAAGAATCGCATCTGGCTGGCCCGGACCAAGGGCGTCGCCGTGATCTCGGCCGAGGACGCGATCAACTTCGGGCTCAGCGGGCCGACGCTCCGGGGCTCCGGCGTGGACTACGACCTCCGCAAGTACGAGCCCTACGCGGCCTATCCCCGCTGCGAGTTCAGCGTGCCCGTCGGGAAGAACGGCGACACCTACGACCGGTACTGGATCCGGGTCATGGAGATGTATGAGAGCGTGAAGATCATCAAGCAGTGCCTGGAGCAGTTGCCGGCCGAGGGCCCGATCATGGCCGAGGTGCCGAGCGTGACGCTCCCGCCCAAGAACCGGGTCTTTACGAACCTGGAGTCCATGATCCAGCAGTTCAAGCTCTTCTCGCAGGGCTTCGAGGCCCCGAAGGGGGAGATCTACTGCGGGACCGAGGCGCACAAGGGTGAGCTGGGGTTCTACATCGTCAGCGCAGGCGGCGGGAAGCCCTATCGCCTGAAGATCCGCGCCCCCTCCTTCATCCACATGGGGGCGTTCGATCACATGGCGCGCGGGTACATGATCGCCGATGCGGTCACGATCTTCGGAACCTACGACATCGTGATGGGGGAGTGCGATCGGTGAACGGGTGCAGATGCAAAAGGCAAAATGAAAAGAAGCAGATCCGAATTTTGCCCGTTGCATTGTTAATGTTGCGTTGGGGCAACCATGGCGTTGAAACCGGCCACGAATCCGGAAGTCGAAGCGGCGACGATCGAGCTGACCATTGACGGCCAGACGGTCACGGCGAAAGACGGCGTGTCGCTCTATGACGTGATCGCCAGCACCGGCCGGATCATCCCGGCCATGTGCTACCACTACACCTTCGATCCCTTCGGGTCCTGCGGCATGTGCCTCGTGATGCAGGAGGGCAAGAAGGCGCCGGTTCGCTCCTGCACGGCCAAGGCGACAGCCGGCATGATCATCCGCACCGAGGGCGAGGACCTGCATCAGGCCCGCAAGAAGGCGGTCGAGAAGCACCTGTCCGTGCACCCGCTCGACTGCCCGGTCTGCGACGCGGACGGGCACTGCGAGCTGCAGGATATGGCCTTCCTCCACGGGGTCACGAACCTGGCCAACGCCAAGCAGAAGCTGATTCCGGAGGACACCCGAAGCCTCGTCCTCGACTTCAACATGAACCGCTGCATCGCCTGCGGCGAGTGCATCAACATCTGCAAGGACGTGCAGATGGTGGACGCGCTCCAGTTCATCAAGAAGGGCGGGTTCACGCAGGTGGTGGCGAAGGGGGACGTGCCGCTGTCCTGCGAGTTCTGCGGGGACTGCCTCGCGGTCTGCCCGGTCGGCGCGATCACGAACAAGTATTCCAAGTACCTCTACAAGCCCTGGCAGCTCCGCAAGACGCTGACGACCTGCAACTACTGCGGCGACGGCTGCCAGATGTCCGTCGAGGTCAAGGACACCGACGTCGTGCGCGTGACCTCGCCGCTTTCCTGGAAGAACAAGTGGGGGAGCCGGGAGGACACGGCGAAGGGGCACGGCGGGCTCTGCGTGCGGGGCCGGTTCGGCTTCCAGTTCATTGACAGCAAGGCCCGGCTGCTGCAGCCCCTCCTGCGGCGGGACGGGCGCCTCGAGGAAACCCCGTGGCTGGACGCGGTCCAGCAGGTTGTGGACCGCCTGGCCGCGATCAAGGCCCAGCACGGCCCGCAGGCCATCGCGGGGCTGATCACCGCGCGCTGCACCAACGAGGAGCTGTACCTGTTCCAGAAGCTCATGCGCGCGGTGATCGGGACCAACTGGCTCGACAGCAGCGCGCGCTACGGCCACATCGCCTTCGTGCGTGCCGCGCGGCGCGCCCTGGGCGTCGGGCGCATGACCAACGACTCGGTGGACCTCACGAAGGCCAAGGCGATCCTGCTGGTCGGGGCGAATATCACGGAAACGAACCCGGTCGCCAGCCTGCGGGTCAAGGAGGCGATCCGGGTGTACAAGGCCCAGGTGATCGTCGTGGACTCCGCCCAGACGAACATCGCCAGGCTCGCTTCGCACCCCATGATGGTGAGACCGGGCACCGAGAGGCTGTTCGTGCAGGGCTTGGTGAAGGCCGCGATCGAGCAGGATCTCGTGGAGGCGGAGGCGGTCGGCGCGCACCCGCGGGCCTTCGCCGCACTGAGGGAGGCGGTCGCGGGCCTCTCGCTGGCCGCGATCGCCGACCGGACGGGGATTCCGGCGGCGGAGATCGAAGAGGCGGCCGCGATCTTCGCGGAGGCCCCGCGCGCGGTCATCCTCTGCGGCGAGGGCGTCGTGCGGCGGGCCGGCGGCTATGGGGTCGTCCTGAGCCTGATTGACCTGCTCTGGATCACCGGCAAGCTCGGGCGGCCCAGCTGCGGGATCAACACGCTGACCGAGGAGGCGAACGAGCAGGGCGCGGTGGATCTCGGGGCGGTCTTCGAGTACCTGCCCGGCCAGGCGCCGTTCGACGACCCGGCCGCGCGTGAAAAATTCGCGAAGGCCTGGCAGGCCGAGCTGCCGCTGGCGGGGAGCGGCGGCGGGATCACGGAGATCCTGGCGCGCTGCCGGAGCGGCGAGATCAAGGCGCTCTACGTGATCGGGGAGAATCCGGTGGCGACGCTCCCGGCGTCCCTTGGGGTCGAGGCCGCGCTGGAGCGGCTGGAGCTGCTCGTCTGCCAGGATCCCTTCCTGACCGAGACCGCGCAACTTGCGCACGTCGTCCTGCCTGCCTGCACCTTCGCCGAGAAGGACGGTACGATGACGAGCCAGGACGGGAAGGTCCAGCGGGTGCGCCAGACCATGGAGCCGCTCGGGGAGAGCCTCCCCGACTGGCATATCCTGGCCGCCATTGCGACGGGTCTGGGCGCCTCCTTTGAGTACGACTCGCCGAACGACATCCAGCACGAGATCATGAAGCTGCTCCCGGGCTACTATAACCTCGGGCAGCCGAAGAAGCCGGCCGTCTCGCCAGACGCCTACCTCGCCGACGGGTACGTGGCCGAAGTGGCGGCGCGCTACGCGACGCCCGTCCCGCGTCCCCCGTCCCCCGTCACGGGCAACAGGTTTGCCCTGACGATGGGCCAGCTCCTCTACCATTCGGGGAAGCTGTCCACGCAGGCCTCAGGGCTGATCCAGCTCTCGCCGAACTCCGGCAGGCTCCGGATGAATGCCGAGGACATGGAGCGCCTGGGCCTCGCCGAGGGCGCGCGAGTCCGGATCACGTCCGATCGCGGATCCCTGGAGTTGGGCGTCCAGGCGGATCTGGCCGTGCTGCCGGGGGCCTGCTTCTTCCCGGAGCACTTCAACGAGCCACCGGTCAAGGACCTCATGCCGCTCGAGGTGGATCCGGCGACCGGCGTGCCCTCGTTCAAGTTTGCATGGGTGACGCTGGAAAGGGTATAAAGGGCCGTCCCAAGGGGGCATGTCTCATGAGCGTTGGCGGGGTGGTCAAGAAAATCTGGGAAGCGGCGCTGTTCGCCGAGATTTGGGAGGCGATGAAGGTCACCTTCAAGCACATGTTCCACAAGCCGATCACCTTCCAGTATCCGCGCGAGCAGCGGACGATCCCGGACACGCACCGCGGGGCCCTCGGCCTGCTGCGCTACGACGACGGGACCGAGCGCTGCGTCGGGTGCGACCTCTGTGAAGCCGCCTGCCCGTCCCGCTGCATCAAGGTCGTCAGCGCCGAGGACGAGACCCTGCCGCTCAAGCGGTACGCGAGCGAGTTCTATATTGACATCACCAAGTGCGTGTTCTGCGGGTACTGCGTGGAGGCCTGCCCGGTGAACGCGCTGGCCATGACCAAGCTGTACGAGTACTCGACCCACGACAAGCGGACCCTGCTGTTCGACAAGAAGCGCCTCTACGAGATCGGCGAGCGCTACCTGGAGGATGCGAAGAAGTATCTCTACGCCCACAACCAGGAAAAAGACGACGACATGTTCCACGACTACCGCTACTTTTTCCCCCAGTCCGTCGTCAAGCCGACGCAACCGGTGCCACCCAAACACCTAACCTGAACCCGTCGCCTCCATGGTCTGGCTGTGCTTTGCCTATTTCGCCCTCGTGAGCATCGCTGCGGGGGTGCTCACGGTGGCCCTGCGGAATCCCGTCCACTGCGGGCTCGCCCTCCTGACGCTGCTCCTGCACGTCGCCGGCCTCTTCGTGCTGCTGAACGCGGAATTCCTCTTCGCCGTGCAGATCATCGTGTACGCGGGTGCGATCCTGGTGCTGTATCTGTTCGTGCTGATGCTGCTGAACCTCAAGACCGAGGAGCGTTACCTCCACACCCGCTACGCGCTGCTGCTGTTCGGCGCCGTGGCGGTCTCCGCGGAACTGGTGCTGCTGGTGCTGCGGTCGCCCTTCGGCGGGAGCAAGGGCGATGCGCCGGCGGAGCTGGTGCTCAAGGGCGGGGACAGCTACGCGATCGGGATCAAGATGTTCAGCGAGTACCTGCTCCCCTTCGAGATCATCGGGGTGTTCCTGACCGGCGCCATCATCGGCGCCATCGTGCTCGCCAAGACGCCGCCGGCGGCCGATCAGCGTGACGAGTGACGGGTGCCGCGGGACGCGTTAAAGAGACGGACGGTGTTGTGCGGGGCCCGCGTCCCGTGTCCCGCGTAGCGATTCCATGGTGCCCCTAAGCGCATACGTGGCGGTCAGCGCGATTCTCTTTGCGACCGGACTCATCGGCGTCCTGGTCCGGCGGAACTTCATCATCGTGCTGATGGCCGTCGAGATCATGCTGAACGCGGCGAACATCAACCTGGTCGCGTTCTCCCACTACCTCGAGTCCATGGCGGGCCAGATCGTCGCGCTCTTCGTGATCGCGATCGCCGCCGGGGAAGCGGCGGTAGGGCTGGCCATCATCATCGTCGTGTTCCGGGGCAAGATCTCCACCAACGTGGATGAGATGAATTTGTTGAAGTGGTGACATGTTCGAGCTGCTCGTCATCCTGATCCCGGCTTTCCCGCTGGTGGCCGTGCTGCTGAACGGGTTGCTGGGCCACCGCTACTCCCACGGGGTCGCGCACCGGCTGGCCTGGGGCTCCGTCGGCCTGTCGTTCCTGTGTGCGATCGCGGTGTTCGCCGACGTGCTGGAGGTCGGTGGCAGCCGCGAAGTGGTCGTGTATCGGTGGATCTTCGGCGGGGACCTCACGGTCAACCTGGCCTTCCTGATTGATCCCCTGACCTGCGTCATGCTGCTGGTGGTGACCGGGGTCGGCTTCCTGATCCACGTGTACTCGGTCGGGTACATGCACGGCGAAGCGGGCTTCACGCGCTTCTTCACGTACATGAACCTCTTCATGGTCTCGATGCTACTCCTGGTGATGGGGAGCAACTACCTGGTGCTCTTTATCGGGTGGGAGGGCGTCGGCCTCTGCTCGTACCTGCTGATCGGCTACTACTACGACCGGGTGTCCGCCGCGAAGGCCGCGACGAAGGCCTTCGTCGTGAACCGGATCGGTGACGCCGGGTTCCTGCTGGCCATCTTCCTCGTCTTCGTGAACTTCAAGACGCTCGACTACACCCAGGTCTTCGCCCAGGCGGGGCAGCTCTCGACGGGCATGGCGACGGCGATCGCGCTCTGCCTGCTCGTCGGCGCGGTCGGGAAATCCGCGCAGGTGCCGCTCTACACCTGGCTGCCCGACGCGATGGAGGGCCCGACGCCGGTCAGCGCGCTGATCCACGCCGCGACGATGGTGACCGCCGGCGTGTACATGGTGGTCCGCAACCACGTGCTCTACGACATGGCGCCGGCGGCGATGACCACGGTCGCCTGGGTGGGCGGCTTCACGGCGCTGTTCGCGGCGACGATCGGCCTCGTCCAGACCGACATCAAGCGCGTGCTCGCCTATTCGACCGTCAGTCAGCTCGGGTATATGTTCCTGGGCTGCGGCATCGGCGCCTACGCGGCCGCGATCTTCCACCTCATGACGCACGCGTTCTTCAAAG
>CAZTUO010000013.1:20345-24882 GCA_964616355.1 uncultured Nitrospira sp. | reverse complement strand
CAGGGAAACCACCGACATTGCTGTCAAGAGAACCTGTGGTTTGGCGGCCAGTCTTCCGACTCTACCCTACATACAAGGCTAAAGTTCGGCGGTAGGGTAGGCGCTGTGGCATCTCCATGGAAAGGGCGCGTCGCGACACGGACGCGCGGGATTCAGTGGAATGGCTTGCAGAGAGGGGACGGTCATGGAATGCTGGCGCTGCCGAGGGCTGATGGTGGTGGACGGGCTGGTGTGCTCGGACGAAGAGCTGGTGTGGCTGACCGTCTGGCGCTGCATGAACTGCGGCGATCTCCTGGATCGTGCGATCGCATCGAACCGGCGGAGCCAGAGCCCCGACCCTGGGCTAGTCGTCTCCTGTGTGCAGAGATAGGGGCGAGGAACGGCCAGGCGCCCCCAGGGCCGCCGCGGCGCCCGCCGGTTGACAAGCGGGAAATTCGCTTTAAGATGCGGCCGCATGGTCCTGTCGGGCTTTCACCCGGTCCTCGCGGACTGGTTCCGCGGGCGCTTCGGTGCCCCCACCGCGGTGCAGGCGCAAGCCTGGCCCGCGATCGCCTCCGGCCGCCACGTCCTGATCGCCGCGCCGACCGGCTCGGGGAAGACCCTGGCCGCGTTCCTGACCTGCCTGGACGCCCTGTTCCGGCAGGCGCTGGCAGGCGAGCTGGAGGGGCGGACCCAGGTCCTCTATGTCTCGCCGCTCAAGGCGCTCAGCAATGACGTGCAGAAGAACCTCCGCCAGCCCCTGGCGGAGATCGCCGAGGCGGCGCTCGCGGCCGGATTCCTGATGCCGGCCATCCGCGTCGCGGTTCGCACGGGTGACACCCCCGCCTCGGACCGCCAGCAGATGCTGCGGCGGCCCCCGCATATCCTGATCACCACACCGGAATCCCTCTTCCTGCTCCTGACCGCCCGGAAGAGCCGCGCGTTGCTCCGCGACGTCCGCACCGTCATCGTGGACGAGATCCACGCGGTGGCGCCCAACAAGCGCGGCGCGCACCTGGCGCTGTCGTTGGAACGGCTGGAGCGCCTCACGCCTGTCAGCCCCCGGCGCATCGGCCTCTCGGCCACGCAGCAGCCGATCGACGAACTGGCGAGATTCCTGACGGGGGTGCGCGGCGATGACCGAGAGGACGCCCCATCCTCCCCTGCCGCGCGCCGCTTGCCGCTGGCCTCGTGCCTGGTGGTGGACGTCGGCCACCGGCGGGAGCTGGATCTGGCGGTCGAGGTGCCGAAGGACGAGCTGGGCGCGGTGGCGACGAACGCGGTCTGGAGCGACATCTACGACCGTCTGGCCGAACTGGTCGCCGACCACCGCTCGACGCTCGTCTTCGTGAACACCCGCCGGCTCGCCGAGCGCGTGGCGCGTGCGCTCGACGAGCGGCTGCGGGAGCGTCTGGGTGCCGAGGTCGTGGCCGCGCACCACGGCAGCCTGTCCCGGCAGATCCGGCTGTCGGCCGAGGAGCGCCTCAAGGGTGGGCAGACCCGCGTCGTCGTCGCGACCGCCTCGCTCGAGCTGGGCATTGACGTCGGGACCGTGGACCTGGTCTGCCAGATCGGCTCCCCGCGGGCGATCAGCACCGCGCTGCAGCGGGTCGGCCGGGCCGGCCATTGGGTCGGGGCGGTGCCGAAGGGGCGCTTCTTCGCGACGACCCGCGACGAGTTGGTCGAGTGCACCGCCTTAGTGCAGGCGATCCGGAGCGGGACCCTGGATCGGATCGCAGTGCCGCCGGCCCCGCTGGATATCCTGGCCCAACAGATCGTGGCCGAGGTCACCGCGCAGGAGTGGGGGGAGGACGAGCTGTTTGCCCTCTGCCGCCGGGCCTGGCCCTACCGCGACCTGGCGCGGCACGACTTCGACGCCGTCGTCCGGATGCTGGCGGAGGGCGTGACTACCCGGCGCGGCCGGGGACGGGCCCACCTCCACCATGACCGGATCAACGGCCGGCTCCGTGCGCGCCGGGGCGCCCGGCTCGCAGCCATCACCTCCGGCGGGGCGATCCCGGACACGGCTACCTATGCCGTCGTCGCCGAGCCGGAGGGGACCGTGGTGGGGTCGGTGGACGAGGACTTCGCGGTCGAGAGCCTGGCTGGGGACATCATCCTGCTCGGCAACCAGTCCTGGCGCATCCGCGGCGTCGAGATGGGCAAGGTCCGGGTCGAGGACGCCCACGGGGCGCCGCCGACGATTCCCTTCTGGCGCGGCGAAGCGCCGGCGCGCACGCGTGAGCTGTCCGCGGCCGTGGCGGCGGTGCGGGAGGAGATTGAAGCGCGGCTGCGGCCGGGCCCCGTCGGCGCGGCCGGGCCCGACCTGACGGAGGCGGTCCGGTGGCTCATGGGCGCCTGCAGCCTGGATCGCCACGGGGCCGAACAGGCTGCCGCCTACGTGGCGGCTGGCCGCGCCATGCTCGGGGCGGTGCCGACCCAGCGGACCGTGATCGCGGAGCGGTTCTTCGACGAGGCGGGCGGGATGCAGCTCGTCCTGCACGCGCCCTTCGGCGGGCGGATCAACCGGGCCTGGGGGCTCGCGCTCCGGAAGCGGTTCTGCACGACGTTCGACTTTGAGTTGCAGGCGGCGGCGACCGACGAAGGGCTGGTCCTCTCGCTCGGCGAGCACCACAGCTTTCCGCTGGCGGCGGTCTTCGAGTTTCTCCGGGCGGACACCCTGCGGGAGACGCTTCTCCCGGCCGTCCTGGCCGCCCCCATGTTCGCCACACGGTGGCGTTGGAACGCGACGCGAGCCCTGGCCCTCCTCCGGTTCGCGGAGGGGCGCCGCGTCCCGCCTCAAATCCAACGGATGCGGGCGGAGGATCTCCTCGCCGCGGTGTTTCCCGGCGCGCTGGCCTGCCAGGACAATCGCCGCGACGACGCGGCCTCGCCGGCGCCGCCGGACCATCCGCTGGTCACGGAGACGATCCGTGACTGCCTGACCGAGGCGATGGATCTCGAGGGGCTGGCGGCGGTGCTGCGGCAGATCGAGCATGGCGAGATCCGCTGCCTGGCCGTGGACACACCGGCGCCCTCGCCGTTCTGTCACGAGATCCTGAACGCGAACCCCTACGCCTACCTGGATGACGCGCCGTTGGAGGAGCGCCGCGCGCGGGCGGTGGAGCTGCGGCGGACCCTGCCGCCGGAGCTGGCGGCGGGCCTGGGGGCGCTGGATCCGGCCGCGATCGCGGAGGTGGCCGAGGAAGCCTGGCCCGTCGTGCGGGACCCCGAGGAGCTGCATGACGCGCTGCTCACGCTGATCTGGCTGCCGGCCGCGCGGGGCCGGGAGTGGGCGGCCCATCTACCGGCCTTGCTCGAGACCGGCCGCGCGGTCCAGGTCACCGCGCCGGGGCCTGTGGCCGGATGGGTCGCCACCGAGCGTCTGGCCGTGGTCCGGGCCATCTTCCCCGACGCGGGGACATACCCGGCCGGGGCGGTCCCGGATGACCAGGGTGTGCCGGACCGCGGGGAAGCCGTGGCGACCCTCGTCCGGGGCTGGATGGAGAGCACAGGGCCGACGACGGCCGCGGAGCTGGCGGAGACGCTCTGGGTCCCGGGTGACCTCGTCCAGGCGGCCCTGCTCCGGCTGGAGGCCGAGGGCCAGGTCCTGCGCGGCCACTTCAGACCTAGCGGCCGGGCGAGCGGTGCGGGGCACGAGGCTCGGGACGAGGGCGAGCGGTCCGGCCCCTCGCCGCTTGCCGCTCCTCCCTCGCCCGCGTCGGTGGAGTGGTGCGACCGGCGGCTCCTCGCGCGGATCCACCGCCGGACCATCGGCCGGCTGCGGCGCGAGGTCGAACCGGTGACGACGGCGGACTTCCTGCAGTTTCTCTTCCAGTGGCAGCACGTGGCGCCCGGCGCCCGGCTGCACGGCGAAGAGGGGCTGCTGGAGGTCATCCGTCAACTGGCGGGCTTCGAGGCAGCCGCCTCCGCCTGGGAACGCTTCCTCCTGCCGGCCCGGATGGCCAAGTACGATCCTGCTCTCCTGGACCGCCTGTGCTTGAGCGGAGCCGTGGCCTGGGGGCGGCTCTCCCCGCATCCCGGGGTGCTGGGGCAGCTTGGCGGGCCCGGGGGCGTTGAGGACCCCGCACGCGCTGGCAAGTCCCAGCGGATCGTCCCGACCAGCGTGGCGCCACTAAGCCTCTTCCCGCGCGAAGACGCTGGCTGGCTGTTGCGCCTGGCCGACTCCGGAGCGGCCGGCGTCCGGTTGCCAGCGGGGCCCCTGGCGGGGCTCAGCGGTGCGGCGCAGGACCTGTTCCGCTGGCTGGAGGCGCGCGGGGCAAGCTTCTTCACCGAGCTGACTGCCGGCACGGGCCGCCTGCCAGCCGAGGTGGAGGATGGGTTGTGGGAGCTGGTGGCCGCGGGGCTGGTCACGGCCGACGGGTTCGACAATCTGCGGGCGCTGCTCGATCCGCGGCGCCGGCGCGCGCAGGGGCGGGAGCGGGCGCGACGACCCCGTCACGGCACGGGGCGTTGGGCGCTCTTGAGGCCGGCGAACGTCCAGGCGCCGGCTGGCGATCCCCTCGAAGCCATGGCCCGCCAGCTCCTGCGACGGTAC
>CAZTUO010000013.1:14552-20335 GCA_964616355.1 uncultured Nitrospira sp. | reverse complement strand
GCCTGGTCTTTCGGGATCTGCTCAAGCGCGAGTCGCTCGGTCCGGCCTGGCGGGATCTCCTCGTCATCTATCGCCGGATGGAGCTGCGGGGCGAGGTGCGGGGCGGGCGATTCCTCGGCGGATTTACCGGCGAGCAATTTGCGCTGCCCGAGGCGGTCGAATCCTTGCGGGCGCTCCGCAAAGCGGCGGCTCGCGGCGCGCGCAGCCCGATGCAGGAGATCAGGCTCTCCGGCGCCGATCCGCTGAACCTGGTTGGGGTGATCCTGCCGGGCTCGCGCGTGCCGGCCTCGCCGGCCTATTCCATTGTGTTCCGGGGCGGGCTACCGGTCCGCCCCGGCATCGCCCGCGAGCCGACGGCACCCGGGCTCGTTACGACGACGGAGTCGCAGGGCCCGGTCGAGGCCGCTCCGGGGTCCCCTGCGGATGCCGCGCCAGCTCCCGCCTGAGCGACGCCAGCATCTCCTCGGGCGTCGTCCGATCCGTTCGGAAGAGCGTGGCGTACCGCTCCCGGGTCAGGCGGAAGAACTCGCCCCGACGCTCGGCCGGCACGCCCAGCAACGTCCCCAGCGCGGTCAGGTACTCGCCGTCGCCCTGCGCCATTTCCTGCCGCAAATGGTCGAAGGTGATCGTCGCGAAGGCCGTGACCTTGTACTCCTCTCGGAGCAAGCCCTCTTCACTGAACCAGGTCCGCCCGCTCGTGCTGGACAGGATGTCCGTCGTCGGGTCCGTCGTGGCCTTGGTCGTCCCCTTGGTCGTACAGGCTGGACCGAGCAGGAGCAGCGCAACCAGCGGCAGCCATCGAGCGGATCGGCATTCCCTCCACGCCATACGGAGCCTCCTTGTTGCAGCGATACTAGCACGCTACCAGCCGGCCCGTCGGTTAGTCAAGGAACGCCCGCTGCTGGGCCACCTGGATCCTGCCAGCGCCAGAGTCTGGGCAGCCGGGCTTCCCGCCTGCTATGATACTGGGCCACCGTGTGGCGGGGCACGATGCCTGAGGGCTGGATCGAGGTTCGGATCGAGGCGCCGGTGGACGCGGCCGAGCTGCTGGGGCTTCTGGATGCCCCGGGCGCGGCCGGCGGCTGGCAGGACGATGGCATGATCCGGCTGTACTGGCCGGCCGACCGCTGGCGGCCGGAGCTGCTGTCCGCGGTGCAGGCGGCGCTCAGCCGGCTGGGCCAGGCGCCCGAGCAGGCGACGATCCTGGCGACGCCGCTGGCCGATCAGGACTGGAATACCGTCTGGGCTAGCCAGGTCACGCCCATTCGGATCGGCCGGCGCGTCGTGGTCCGTCCCTCCTGGCAGGCGGCGCCGCTCCTGCCAGGCGACCTCGAGCTGGTGATCGATCCCGAGCAGGCGTTCGGGAGCGGCCACCATGCGACGACGCAGCTCCTCATCGAGCGGCTGGAGGCGCTTGTGCGCGGCGGGGAGCGGGTCCTGGACGTCGGAACTGGGAGCGGCATCCTCGCGATGGCGGCCCTCCGGCTGGGCGCAGCGTCGGCCCTGGGCCTCGACTCCGATCCTGTCGCGATCGCCTGCGCGCGCGAGAACGCGGCGCGGAGCGGATGCGGCCCGGCGTTGGAGCTGCGAGTCCAGACGCTTGAGGAAGCGGTGGCCCAGGGGGTGCGGGCCGATCTGATCGTGGCGAACCTGGACCGACGGACCTTGCTGGAGTCGGCCGCCCTGTTGGCGCGAGCCCTGATCCCCAACGGGATCCTGCTCCTGTCCGGCATCCTGAACGAGGATGCAGCGGACCTCGTCCCGGCCTTCGCCGAGGCAGGCGTGATGGCCCAGGAGTGGCATGAGCGGGAGGGGTGGCTGGCGCTGACGATGACCACCCGGCCACCGCGCGGGACCGGCCCGCGGCTGTACCAGATCAATGTCTCCGCCGGCGGCGTGCCGAAGCGGCCGGTTCCCGAAGCGCAGGTCACGGTGGAGGGAATCCAGGGCGACCGCCAGCGCAGCCGCGCGGTCCACGGCGGGCCGGACCGGGCTGTCTGCCTCTATTCGCTGGAGCTGATCGAAGCCCTTCAGCGGGAAGGTCACCCGATCGGGCCCGGCTCAGCCGGCGAGAACCTCACCCTGGCCGGGCTGGAGTGGGCGCGGCTCGCCCCGGGTCGCCGGCTGCGGATCGGGGAGGCGGTCCGGTTGGAGATCACGAGCTACACGGCCCCCTGTTCGCTCAATGCCCGCTGGTTCCGACACGGGAACTTCACGCGCATCTCGCAGAAGCATCGTCCGGGGTGGAGCCGGCTCTATGCGCGGGTCCTGGCCGAAGGGGCCCTCCGGCCCGGCGATCCGGTGATCGTCGAAGAAGCGTAAGACGTGAGGCGGGACGAGGGACGCGCATGGAACGGATGTTGGAACCTGAGCTGATGGACGATCCCGAGCAGGCGCTGGCCTACGCGAGGGCCGATTTCGAGGAGGAGAACCGGGGGTTTGTGGCGCGCTTCCACGAGTACTTTCCCGATTTCAACGGCGGCCACGTGCTGGACCTCGGCTGCGGGCCGGCGGACATCACCATCCGGTTCGCGCGCGAGTGGGCCGGCTGCTCGCTCACCGGCGTGGATGCCTCGCCGGCCATGATCCGGCTCGCCGCGGAGGCGGTGCGGGCCGCCGGCCTGACCGACCGCGTCGCCCTCCGGTGCGAGCGCGTGCAGCAGTTCGCCCTATCCGAACCGGCCGACGCGGCGATCTCGAACAGCCTGCTCCATCACCTGCCGAATCCCTATCAGTTCTGGCACGTGCTCCGGAGGCTCGTGAAGCCCGGCGGCTGCGTGCTCGTGATGGATTTGCTGCGGCCGGAGTCGCCGGAGGCCGCCCAGACGATCGTGGACCGGTACGCTGCCGGCGAATCCCCCCTCCTCCGCCGCGATTTCTACAACTCGCTCCTGGCCGCCTTCACCGAGGACGAGGTGGCTGCCCAGTTGGCGGAGATGAACCTGACGCGTCTCCTGATCGACGTCCCGGACGATCGTCACTGGGTCGTCGGCGGCCGGATCTATTGAAACGATGACGGCGAACCGCTGAGCGATGCACGCGGAGCGAGGGGCTGTCCTTCTGGGGCTCGTCGTGCTGGTTATGGTGTGCTGGGGCGTGGAGGGCGGCGCCCAGCTCGGCACGCTCCGCCAGCTCCAGAAGGACGCGCAGAAGGCGCAAGCCGGAGCGGGTGACGAGACGCCGATGGCGACCGTGCCGGCGGGCGAGTTTTGGATGGGGGTGGACGGCCCGCTGGGGCTCGAGGACGAGCGGCCCCGCCACCGGGTCTGGCTCGATACCTTTGCCCTGGACCGCTACGAGGTCACGACGGCGCGTTACGCGCGGTTCCTCGCGGCGACGGGGCGGCAGCCGCCCTGGCTCTGGGAAACGGTGGACCTGGCCACCCACGGCGACCGGCCGGTGATCGGGGTGGACTGGGAGGACGCGGAGGCCTACTGCCGCTGGGCGGGCAAGCGGTTGCCGACGGAAGCCGAGTGGGAGAAAGCAGCACGGGGCACGGACGAGCGCCCCTACCCCTGGGGCAACCAGCCGCCGACGCCGGAGCTGGCGAATTTCGCGCTCGGCGCCCGCTTCAGCTACAGCCAGGTGCTCATGCCCGTGTCCCACTACGAGCGGGGGCAGAGCCCCTACGGCCTTTTCCAGATGGCCGGCAATGTCTGGGAATGGGTGCAGGACTGGTACGAGGCGGCCTATTACGAACGGAGCCCGGCGCGCAACCCCCCTGGCCCTGAGCAGGGCCAATTGAAGGTGCTGCGTGGCGGTTCCTGGTCCGAGCTGCCGAAGTATCTGTTGACCTACGGCCGCTTCAAGCTCCCGCCGAACACGCGGAACAGCTATACAGGGTTCCGCTGCGCAAAAACGGTGACGGGTGACAGGTGACGCGGGACGCGGGAAGGCCGCGGAGGCTCTGTCCCGCGTCACGGGCGTAGCAGGACGGCGGCGATCACGAGGACGGTCAGGGCGGCGAGGATCGTGAGATAGATCGTCACGCTCCGGTCGGTCCGCCAGACGGTCTGCCACTCCTCCGGGTACAAGGACTTGCCCAGCAGGTAGAGGTCCGGGTCGTAGAGCCCCAACAACCGCTCGATCTCGATGAGCGCCTGCTTGGCCATCCGGTGGCGCTCGCGCTGCTGGAGGATCAGGTAGGCGAAGACAGCGGAGAAGAGCGCCACGCCGGTGATCGCGAAGATCGCCACCGTGAGATCGGAGGTGACGCGGGCGGGCGAGGTCGGCACCGCCAGCATGGTCACGAGCAGCAGGACCAGGAACGCGCTCGCGAAGGCCGTGAGCCGCATCATCTGCTCCCGCCGGCGGAAGACCTCCTCCTTGTACCAGGGGTAGAGGATCTTCAGGACCTGCAGCTTCTCTTCCTCTTTCAGGCCGTTCGTCTCGGGCATGAAGGCACTCCCCGTTCAGGTTGCTCCGTCGCCGAGGTGCGCGGTGAGCCAGTCGGTCACCAGCGTCGTCATCGTCCGGAAGTCCTCCGGCTTCGTAAACCCGTGGTCCGCGCCCGGCAGGACCTCCAGGCGCTTCTCCGCCCGGAGCGCCTCGAGGAGCCGCCGGCTCTGGTGGAGCGGTACATACTCGTCCCGGTCACCCTGGACGATCAAGGTCGGCGCCGTGATCGCCCTGGCTGGCTCGTAGGCCACGTGACGGACACAATCCTCGTAAAAGCGGTACCGCAGCCGCAGCCGCCCCGGCTTCCCCGTGACGTCGGGGATCGTGTCGGTCGCCTTCCATTCCGCCAGGCCCTGCTGGGCGAACTCCTGCTCGAGCATCTCGGGAAAGTCAGGCACCGGGCACTTGAGCGCCAGGCAGGCGAGCCGGTGGCCGTTCGCTGGCCAGCGGGCGGCTGCCAGGATCGCCACGAGTCCGCCGAAACTGGAGCCGACGAGCCCGATGCGGCGATAGCCTTTGCTAGCGGCGAGGTCCAGGGCGGCCAGGGTCTGGCCCAGCGCCCGCGCCACCGTGATCTCCTCGAACGGCCCTTCGCTCTCACCCTGCCCGAAAAAGTCGAAGCGAACGGTGGCGATCCCGCGTTCGCTCAGCCGCGCGGTCAGGGCGCGGTTGGTCCGGCTGTTCTTGTTCGAGAGGAATCCGTGACAGAGCACGGCGATCCGGTCGCTTGCGCCGGGTGGCGTCTCGATCAGACCCGCGACGAGGCGACCGTCAGGATCGGGAAAGCGAATGGCCAGCTCCATGGCGGCATTCTAGCAAAACGGCGAGCCGTGGGGGAGCCAGGTGGGGTCCGCGGAGGAAGGGCCTGTCCTGAGCGCGCCGTTCAGAGGGGAGGCCGGTGCGTGAGCGCCAGCACGACCTTGCCCGCCGCCAATCCGATCCCCGCCAGGAGCAGCCCGCCGCTCGCCAGGCTGGCGACGAGGATCTCGGTGGACAGCAAGGGGAAGTGCCAGACCAGCGCCGCGACGACGGCGAGGCCCAGCGTCCCGAAGCTGAGCGTCCAGACCTGGACCGGGCGCCACTGTTCCATGATCTCGGTCAACTCGGCCAGGTAGGCGCCGCGCTTCTTGGTGCTGGCGACCCGGGTGGCCGCGAGCATGATCGGCAGGAGGTGAGTCAGGGCGCCGACGACCGTCTGGAAGATGAACCCCACCAGGGCGAGGTGCGTGTAGGCCATCAGATGCAGGGCGCCGAACGGCACGGCGGGCGGATTCCAGAGGTAGTTCACGCCGACCAGCAGGCCGGTCCCGATGCCCACGACCAGGAAGAAGGTCGCGACCAGGAGATGGTCCGACGCTGCCCGCTTGGGGCGACCGGCGGCGAGC
>CAZTUO010000013.1:12075-14542 GCA_964616355.1 uncultured Nitrospira sp. | reverse complement strand
TGCCGTGTCGCTGCATGTAGTGCATCGACCCGTGGCGACCGGCGGCGAGCCAGGTGCGGAGGATGTTGGACGTGTACAGCAGCGCGCCGACGAGGAGGGCGGCGCCCCCCGCGATCTCGGTGGCCACGTTGCCAAGGAGGAACCCCCCGACGAGGACCAGGATGCCGGCCGGCAGGATGAAGAACGTCAGGCGCGCCAGCCGCGGGCTGTGAAGCGGGGCCTGCAGCACCGTGGGAAAGAGGTTGTGCATCGTGCCGATGATCGTCAACGTCACGAAGCCGAGGAGGTTGAGGTGAATGTGGGCCAGGCGGGCCCGCCCGTACGTCTCCGCCGGGAAGAGCCGGCCGGCCATGCCTTCGCCCGCGCCGAGCCCGCCGAAGAGCAGAAGGAGCGCGACTCCGTAGAACCACAGGTTGAGCGGGGGCGAGTTCAGGCTGGCCCGCGCCTGCCGCATCGCGTCGCCGGCGACCGAGAGAAACGCGAGCAGGACCAAGGCCCCCGCTGCGGCGACCACGGTGTTCTGTCCGAGGGCGAAGCCGACCAGGAGACCGACGGCGCCCGCGTTAATCACGACGTAGAGCACCGGATGCGAAGGCACCCGGTCCCGGCCGGTGAGCAGCAGTGGCGGGATGAACGCCAGCAGCGCACCCAGGATCATCTGGGCGACCCCGCCGACCAGCGCGGCGTGCGCGTGCAGGAGCCGGAACCAGGGGGGCAGGGGCTTCCCGTGGATCGGCCCAAGGAAGAGCGCGAGCCCCGCCAGCGAGGCGAACGCGAGCCAGAAGAATCCCGTTATGAGGAACAGCGGCGGGCGGCAGGCCTTGAGCACCGTCGTCCCCTCAGTCCATGAGAAAGTAGAAGTGGTGGATGGGGCCCCGGCCGTGGCCGATTGCGAGGTGGTGCCGGATCGCCTCGGTGACGTAGCGTTTGGCAGCCTGGACGGCTTCAGGGAGGGATTTGCCCTTGCCAAGCTGGGCCGCGATCGCCGAGGCGTAGGTGCAGCCCGTGCCGTGGGTGTGGGGGGTGTCGATAAACTCGCCCTTGTACAGGGTGAAGAATCGTCCGTCGTAGAGCAGATCGGTCCCGCGCTCTGCGAGCAGGTGCCCACCCTTGATGAGGACGTGGCGGCAGCCCAGCTTGTGGATGGCCTTGGCGGCCTGGCGGGCGTCCGCGAGCGAGGCGATCGGGCTACCCGACAGCCGCTCGGCCTCGTGGACATTGGGCGTCACGACCAATGCGAGCGGGATCAGGTCAGCCTTGACCCGCTCGATCGCGTCGTCCCGCAGCAGGGCCTGCCCGCTCTTCGCGACCATCACCGGGTCCACCACCAGGGTCGAGACTCCGTACTGCTTCAGCTTCAGGGCGACCGCCGACACGATCTCGGCGGTCGAGAGCATGCCGATCTTGACTGCCGCCACGTCGAAATCGTCGAAGATCGCGTCGAGCTGCGCCTCGATCACGGGGACGGGCAGGTCATGGACCGCCGTCACGCCCTGGGTGTTCTGGGCCGTGATCGACGTGATCACCGACATCCCGTACACGCCGTTGGCGGCCATGGCCTTGAGGTCCGCCTGGATGCCGGCGCCTCCGCTCGAGTCGGAGCCCGCGATGGTGAGCACCTGTTGCATGAGCCGTCCCTGATGGCTGGTGTCCAGAAGATCTGCGTCCCGGCTGCTTATGTATACGAATTGCCCCAGGAGAGTAAAGAGAGACCACGATTGCCTGATCCGGCGAATCCCGGTATAAGACCGGACCCATGGGGAGGGGATCTGGATCGATCACCGCGCCGCTGCTCGTCGGCGCCACGCTGCTGGCCTGCCTCGGTTGTGCCAGTCCGGCTCTCTCCACCCGGCCTGTGCAGAGCGACGGGGTTCTAACCGTCCAGCTCGACACCTATCAGGATCCCGCCCGGGCTGCCGCTGTGACGCACGACCATCCGGCGGATATGAGCGAACCCGGCCTCCAAATGATCCTGAGCCGGCTGCTCTTGCAGGAGCAGGTCGGCCTCCTGCAGAAGGCCCCAGCACCCGTTCCGGTCTTTTCCCCGGACGAATCGGCCTCGCTGGCGTCGGCCTTTAGGCAGGCCTTCCAAATGGCCCGTCCGGCCGAATGGATCGTATTCGTGCTGCAAGGGACTGGCCCGGAGGGGCCAACCATGACCTCGGGCGGGCTCTTCATCCGGGACCGGCGCCTGCATGTCCTGCTCGCCAATTACCGCGATCCTGTGTCGGCGGGCCAGGATGCCCGGGAGGTCAAGGCCCATCCCCTCCGGCCGCTGAAGCGGCGTGGACGCGTGCTCACCTTCGATGGGCGGGCATACGTGGTGTCGGAACAGGAAAGCTGGATGGGTGGCTCCGGATATCCGCCGTCCAGCGAGGTGGTGCTGGACTATCAGGCCTTCCTGGCCGCCGCGCGGCCGGGCCAGCTGGCCCAGCCGTCGCCTGAAGCCGTGCGGATCGAGAGCAGG
>CAZTUO010000013.1:0-12065 GCA_964616355.1 uncultured Nitrospira sp. | reverse complement strand
CGAGCTTCAAGGCCAGGTGTCGAGGCTCCAGAGCCAAGTGGATCGGCTGCAACGGCGGCTCGAGGAGCAGGCGGAGGAGATCGCGCGCCTGCTGGCGCTCGGTACGCTCACCCTCGCGCCGCAACCGGAACGGGCTCACGCCTCGCAGGAGCCACCCGTCGGGCAGATCCTCCGGGCGTCGGACTGGAAAGGCGGCATGGAGTCCTCCGACGGGGAGTGCTCGGCCGCCTCGGGCGAATACTCCTATTGGGTGTACGCCACCGCGACCCGATGCGGCGTGCCGCGTGCCCAGGCCGACCGCGTCGTCTCCATCCGCCAGCCCGTTCCGGGCATGGCGCCGCTCACCGCGAAGGCGCGGCTCCCCGGCGGCCGCTACGCGGTCTGGGTGTATGGCGCCGGGCAACCGGAAGGCCAGCGGGTCCATCTCTGCGCCAAGACCTGCGTGATCGGCCCGTTGCCCGCGACGCCTGGCTGGGCTTTCATTGACTGGATCGAACTGCGGGACAACCAGATGCTGTTCTTTCGCACATACCAGCAGCCCGAGGGCCAGCGCGTGGACGTGCAAGCCATCGTCCTTTCGTCCAGCGCCGCTCCGCCGGACTGGGTGCCATAACCTCACGAATGCCGAACGAGGAACGCCGAACGAGGACAGCGGCCGTGAAGACGCTTCGGGTCCGCGTTGGTTCATGCTACTCCTGGGCGAAGAGGGTCTCGAGGATCCGCCGGGCGGCGCGCGCGACCCGGTCGGGGTCCTGCTGGTATGCCAGGACCGTCTCCAGCAGGTGGTGGGCGTCCGCATTGTCCGGCTTGAGCTGGACCGCCAGCCGCAGGGCCTCAGCCGCGCCGGCTGGGTCGCCCTGCACCATGCGGACCAGCCCGAGGTCGGCGTAGGCTTCCGCGTCATCCGGCTTTAAGCGCGTGGCGGTGCGGAGCGCCGCGGCCGCGTCCGCCCAGTCCCCGTGCCCCATCAGCGAGCGTCCCAGCCAGTAGAAGGCCTCCGCGTCGGTCGGCCGCAGCCGGACCGCGGCCCGCAGGGCCTCGACCGCGCTCGCCCAGTCGTGCCGGTCCATCAGGACGACGCCGAGCGCGCGGTAGGCGTCCACGTACTCCGGCTTCAGCCGGAGGGCCGCGCGAAACTCCTCGATCGCCCCGGTCAGATCCCCTCGGTGATGGAGCGCCGCGCCGAGCCGGAAGCGGGTCTCGGGGTCGTCGCCCTTGAACTCGGGGGAGGCGCGCAGGGCTTCGCGGGCCTTGCGGAACTCGGCCTCCATCCCCTCCTCCGTGACCGCGGCGTCCTGAGGCGCGCTCTCCGCCGCCCCGCCGAACGAGGGCGATCCCGCCAGGGGCGGGGCTCCCGCCGCGGTCAAGAGGAGGCCGAGCGCGAGCCAGTGACGCGGAGAGGGCATGGCTTCCCATGGTACGCCACGGCCGGCTGCCGGACAAGGGAGTCGGGGAGCAGACCGAGCGGCACAGGGAGTCGCCCGCCGCGGTTTCATTGCTTTGCCGGGCCGATTCCCCTAGAATCGGTGCGAGTTTCCTGCTCTGCTCGGCGAGGAGTCGCGCGCGTCGCCGCGCGGACGAGGCGGCCCAGCGATGCTCACAGCGGTCGGCCAGAGGGTCCTGGATGCGTACGGCTACCTGGCCGACCTGGCCGCCCTCGTCTACGGCTCGCTGCGCGAGCTACTCTCCGCGGGCCGGCAGGGGCGCGGGGAATCCGTCCGCGTCATCACCCGCCAGATCCTCTTCACGGGCGTGGACGCGCTCCCGGTGGTCAGCGTGATCGCGCTGATGCTCGGCTTCCTCATCATCACCCAAGCTGGCACGCAGTTGCCGAAAGTCGGCGCCGGAAGCCTCGTCGGCACGATCATCGTGGTCGTCGTCATCCGGGAGCTGGGGCCGCTCGTGACCGCCGTGATCGTCGTGGGGCGCTCGGGCACGGCGATCACGACCGAGCTCGGGTACATGCGGGTTGGGCACGAAGTCACCGCGCTCGAGCTGATGGGCATCCGGGTCATGCGCTTCATCGTCATGCCGCGCCTGGTGGGCATGATCCTCTCCATGATCTGTCTGACCCTGTACTTCGACGCCGTCGCCGTGCTCGGCGGCTTCGTGGTGGCCAAGGCGAAGCTGACGGTCCCGTTCGAGGTCTTTGCGCAGGCGATCACGCACTCGCTCTCGCTCACGGATCTGGCCGTCACCGTGACCAAAGGCGCGCTCTTCGGCACGGCGGTGGCGGCCATCTGCTGCCACCACGGCCTCTCGGTCCGGGCGTCCTACACGGAAGTGCCGCAGCAGACCACGAAAGCCATGATCAACTCCGTCACGATCTGTCTGGTGCTGGACATCCTCGTGACGGTCACCGCCTACTTTTGATGGCCGCGATCGAGCTGTCCGGCGTGTCCGTGGTGATGGAGCAGGAGGCCCTCCGGGCCGACTTCACGCTATCGGCTGACGCGGGGCAGTTCGTGGCCCTGGTCGGGCCGAACCGCTCGGGGAAGAGCCTGATCCTCAAGCTGTGCGCCGGACTCGTCGAGCCGGACGCCGGGACGGTGCGGGTGCTGGGGCGGGATCTCGCCGAGCTGACTGAGGAGGAGCGCGACGAGTTCCGGCTGCGCGTCGGCGTCGTGCTCCAGCAGCCGGGGCTCCTGAGCAACATGACCGTGTTCAACAACGTGGCGCTGCCGCTCCGGTACCACCGGGGTCTCGCGCAAGAGGAGCTGGAATCCCGCGTGACGGCCTGGCTGGAGCCGCTGGGGCTGGGGGCCGTGCGGAACCGCTTTCCCGCCGAGCTGAACCAGGGCGAAGTGCGCTGCGCGGCCCTCGCGCGGGCGCTCGTCATGGAACCGGACCTGCTGCTCCTGGACGGGCCGACGGAGGGCTTGGACGCCACCATGGCGACCACGCTGGGCCGCCTGCTGGCGGAGCTGCGGCGGGCCCGGCCTGTCACGATCCTGGCGACCCTGCACGGGTATGCTCCGGTACTCGAGCAGGCCGATCGCGTGGCCTTCGTTCGCGACGGCCAGGTCGTCCGGGCGGGCGCGTACGCGGCGCTGCTGGCTGACGCCGACGCCGAGATGCGGCCGTACCTGGAGCCGGTCCTGTCCTCGTCGAAGACTCTCAACCCAGGCGATGAGGTGTTGCGATGAAGATGCATTACTCCCATCGGTTATCCTCGGACCGGATCGCGCAGATCGTGGGGGCCTTTGTGCTTGTTCCCCTGGTCGGGTTGGCCGTGGTGGGGATCTTCATGGCCAAGTCCGCGCACCTGTTCGAGGAGAAAATCCTGCTTCACACGAGCCTCAAGAACTCTTACGGCCTCGAGCCTGGCGCCCCGGTGCTGATGTCGGGGATCCCGATCGGCAAGGTCGTGGCGGTGGAGTTCACCCGCGAGGGCACGGTGGACGCGGCGTTCGAGCTGCTCGCGCGCTACCGCGGGATGGTGAAAGAGGACTCGATCGCGACGCTGACCAAGAGCATGCTCGTCGCGGGGGCGACGCAGGTCGAGATCTCCATGGGCAAGGGCCAGCAGCCGCTGGCCGACGGGTCGTTCATCAGGGTCCAGGAGCCCACGGACTACCTGGCGGTGCTCCAGGACCTGAAGGGCGAATACGACCGGGAGGTGAAGCCGGTGCTGGAGTCGGTCCAGCGGACGGTCCTGCGTATCGAGGAGATCACGAAGGACGTGCAGGGCATGGTGCAGACCGGCAACCGGGTGCTCGCCACTGTGGAACGGGCGAGCCGCGAGCTGCCCATACTCGTGGAGTCCGCCCAGCGCACCGCGGTCATGATCGAGAAGACGGCGGCCGGCCTGCCGGAGATCACGCACAACGTGAAGAAGACCCTGACCGTGGTGGACGCGGCTCTGGGCGACGTCCGGAAGACGACGAGCAGGCTCCCGGCCATCGCGGAGTCGGCGCAGGAAGCCGTCAACAACATCAAGGCCACAACCGAGGCCGTCAAGGGCATGACGAAGGAGATGCCGGGGATCGTCCAGACCGCGCACACCACGCTCGAAGACGTGAGCACGATCGTGCGCGGGGCCAAGAAGACGTTTCCGGTGAGCGCGCTGGTCAAGAAGGGAGCGCCGCCGGCCGAGGCGGGGCCCGCCAACGGGCTGCTGAGCCTCAGAGGAGAGGTGGGGCTGCGGTGAGGTCTGTCCGGGGGACAGCCGGCTGGCTCGCGCTCGCGTTGCTGGCCGTGACGCTGGCCTGCGCCGGGGGGGGCCGCGAGGAGGCACCGCCCCTGGCCGCGAAGGTGCGCGCGCTGCATGTCCAGGGCCAGCGGCTCCTCGAGCGTGGGGATTCCGACCGGGCCAAGGAGGCATTCGAGGAGGCCCGGCGGCTGGCGGAAAGCCTCGACGATCTCCCGGGGCTTGTCCAGGCCCTCAACGGTCTCGGGGCCGCCGCCGCGCAGGAGCGCGCCGCGGGCACCGCGGTCGAGTTCCACCGCCGCGCGCTGGCGCTCGCTATGGATCTCCGGCGGTCGGACCTGATCGTGGAGTCGGCGGCCCACCTCGGCACCGCGGTGCAGCTCGCGGGGCACCGGGACGAGGCGGCGTCGCTCTACCGGGAGGCCCTCGCGCTCGCGCGGGCGGGGCGGGACCGGCACAGCGAGGCGGTCCTGCTCAACAACATCGGGCTGCTTGAGAAGGACGCGGGACGGACGCAGGAGGCCGAGGCGTCGTTTCGGGCCGCGCTGGCCCTCAACCAGGTCCTCGAGCACCGCCGGGGCCAAGCCGCCAACCTGGTGAACCTCGGGCTGCTGGCGGAGGAGGCGGGCCGGCTCGACGAGGCCCGCGCCCGGTACGACGAGGCGCTGGCGCTCGACAAGGCGGTCGAGAACCGGGCCGCGATCGCGGGCGATCTGGCCTGCCTGGCCCGCGTGGCCGAAAAGCAGCACGACCAGGACGCCGCGCTCGGCTACGCGCAACGCGCCTACTGGACCTACCGGGCCGTCGGCGATACCCGGCGCGCCCTCGCGGAGCTCCAGCGCGCCTTGGCGCTCTCGCGCGCGCAGGGGCGGGAGGACGAGGCGAGGGTCCTCGAGGGCGAGCTCGAGGCCCTGCAGCAGGCCGACCCCGCCGCCGCGCGCCCGTAACGCCCGAGCCTGCGCCGCTCGGGGATCCTTCCTTGTCGCCCCTCCGCTCGCCCCGGAACGGCCGGTCCAGGGGCCTCACCGCATGGATTTACGTACGCCGTTCGGCGTACTCAGAAGGGGTTGTGTTTTCTCCGAAACTCGCCTAGCATGGGACGGCCTCGGATTCTCGCGACGACGTGAGGTCGGCAGCAGACGGCAGCGGGCGCGTCGAACGGACGCCCGCGCCGATGAGGGGGGCATGGGAATCCAGCGCTGGGTCCCACGCGCGCCGGCGTGGCTGGCCATCGGAGCGTGGGCGCTCGCCTGGCCTGGGCCGCCGGCAGCCCTGGCCGGCGATCCCCTCGAAGAGGTCCAGCAGCGGTTCGAGCAGCGGCAACGCGAGGGGGCCGCGGCCCTGGACAGCGTGGACGCACGCTTCCGGGACCTCCGAGCCGGCCTGGAGGCGGAGTGGGCCCGGATGGAACGCGAGGTGGAGGCCCGGTGGCAGCGCCAGAAGCAGGAGATCGAGCGCCGCTGGGGCGAGGCCGTCCGGTCCACGAAAAAGGAGTGGGTGGACTATTCCTCGTCCTACGAGACCCGGAGCATCGTCAATTTTGAGGCCGGCACCCTGGAGGTCACCACGCTGGTCCCGCTGTCCGAGTTGGCCCGGCAGAAGATTCCGCCCGCGGCGCAGGAGGCTGTCGCCGAGCAGCTCAACCGGGTGCTCGTGCAGCCGGGTGTCCAGGGAAAGGCCCTCCTGGACGGGCAAGTGCTCGACGGGACCGGCCAGCCGGTCACAACGCAGAACCGGGAGGCCTTTGTCCAGCGGGAGGTGTTACCCGCCCTCGAAGTGGAGCGAAAGCCGGTGCACTCGCCCGATGGCGTGGCGCGGGCCAAGGTGACGGCCAGGGTCAAGCTGGCGCCCGACCACCTCCAGAAGCGGGCGCGCCAATACGGCGATCTCGTGTTGCGGGAGGCCCGGCGCAACAACCTGGACCCGCGGCTGGTGTTCGCGGTCATCCAGACGGAGTCCTACTTCAATTCCCAAGGCCCAGTCGCCGGCGCCAGCCTACGGGTTGATGCAGCTCGTGCCGCGGGCCGCCGCCCGGGACGCCTACAACACGCTCTACGGGCAGGACCGCGTCCTCGACCCGGAGTACCTGACCAATCCGGCGCACAACGTCGAGCTGGGTGCCGCCTACCTGCGGATCCTCATGACGAGACTGTTCGCCGACCTGCCGCCGGGAGAGAAGCAACTGTACGTGGTCGTCTGCGCGTACAACTGGGGGCCGGGGAAGATCCGGGACAGGATCCTCAAGCGGGTCCGGATCCAGGACCTGTCCGAGCCGCAGGTGTTCGCGCTGCTGACCGAGCGGACGCCGGAGGAGACGCGGAACTATCTCAAGCGGGTGACGGAGCGGCGGGCGCTCTACGACGACCTCGTGCGGCCCTGACAGCGCCGCGGCCACGGAGAAGGGGGGAGAGGCGATGAACAGGATGCGGAGAGGACGGTCCGCGGGCTGGGCGCTCGCGGGGATCGTGCTGTGCGTCGGCGCCGCGTCGGCGCAGCTCGCGGGGCGGGTCGGCGACGTGATCGAGCCCCTGGGGACGAACGGCAGCGTGGACTGGACCCAGGGGCTGGTCACAGCCACGGGCCTGGGCGTGCCGCCGCCGAACGCGGTCAACCTCGCGCAGGCGCGGGCGATGGCGAAACGCGCGGCGTACATCGTGGCCACGCGGAATCTGCTGGAGGTGATCAAGGGCGTCCGCGTGGACTCGGTGACCCTCGTCGAGAACTTCATGGTCACGAGCGATGTCATCAAGACGCAGGTGAGCGGGTTCGTCCAGGGAGCCCAGGTCCTCCGCGAGCAGGTCCACCCCGACGGCTCGGTCGAGGTGCTGGTGGGCGTCCGGATGAACGGCGAGTTCGCGAACACGTTGCTGCCCAAGGAAGCCGGGGGCGGGGCGCCGCTTCCCGTCGTGCCGGACCGGGCCCTGGCCGGCCCGGTCTACACGGGCTTGATCGTGGACGCCAAGGGCACAGGGGTCCGTCCCGCGATGGCGCCGAAAATCCGGAACGAAGAGGGGCGGGAGGTGTACGGCGCCGGGTTCGTCGGACGGCAGTATGCGGTTGAGCAGGGCATGGTGGGGTATCTGAAAGACGTCACGGCGGCGCAGGCCGCTCCGCGCGTGACGGACCGGCCGTTGCTGGTCAAGGCTGTCAAGGCCGACGGGCCGAACCGGACGGATCTGGTCATCAAAAACAGCGACGCCCAGATCCTGCACGGGACGAGGGAGCACCTGGGGTTCCTGGAGAAGGCCCGTGTCGTGGTGGTGGTGGACTAGGCGACAGGAAGGAGGAGTTGTGGACACAGGACAGACCGAACGAAGCCGGTCGGGATGGAGCAGGTGGCTGCTTGCGGCGCCGCTGTGCCTGGCGTCCCTGATCGCTACCGCCGTTCCTGCCCGCGGCCAGGCGGTCGCCCTGAGCGACGCGGTCGAGCCTGTCGGGAGCGGGACCATCAACTGGTCCACCGGCTGGGTCAAGGCCACGGGCCTGGGCGTGCCGCCGCCCAACGCCGCCCCCAGCCAGGCCAAGGCCATGGCCCAGCGCGCCGCCCACGCCGTCGCCCTCCGGAACCTGCTCGAGGTCGTCAAGGGCGTCCGCGTGGATTCCGTGTCCCTGGTCGAGAACTTCCTCGTCAAGAGCGACGTGATCAGGACACAGGTGAGCGGGTTCGTGCGCGGGGCGCAGGTGGCGAGGACCGATGATCAGCCGGACGGCGCCGTGGAGGTGACGGTCAAGGTGCCCTTGTACGGAGTGGACTCGCTCATCACGCCGTTTCTCGACGAGAAGGGGATCCGTCCACAGGAGGTCGGCCCCGAGGCATCGGGCGAGGAGGGGATGACCGGGCTGGTCATTGACGCGCGCGGGCTGGGCGTCAAGCCGGCCTGCCTGCCTGCCATTCTTGATCCCGAGGGAAACGTCGTCTACGGACCCCAGCAGGTGGACCGCAGCTTCGCGCAAAAGGAGGGGATGGCGCAGTATAAGACGGCGCCCCCGGAGGCCCACCTGTCCTCGCTGTTCGGGGACGCGGTCCTGGTCGTGCGGCCGGTGCAGGTGGCGCCGGCGCCGCCGCGGGAGGGACGGAGGCCGCTGAAGATCAAGGGCTCGGGCCAATCGGGCCCGCTCGGAGCCAACGTCATGATCAGCAGCGAGGACGCGAAGAGGATCCGGGAGGATCCCCGGCTCGCTGCGGCGCTCCGGAAATCGCGCGTGGTGATCGTCACGGACCCGTTGATCGGCGGCATCAAAGGCCAGGTGCCGGACGAGTCGCTCCTGGCCGGTCTCGGCCGGGCTTCCTCCGTGCCCCCAGGCTCCCTCCCAGGCCAGACCCGGACGGAGTGATCCGTGGACGGCGGGAGCCTCGTCCGCACGTGGCTCGGGCAGGAGCGGGTCCAGCGAGCGCTCTTGAGCGGCGGCGTCACGGCCCTGGTGCTCGCCCTGTACCTGCTGGGCGCCTTCGAGTGGCTGGAGCTGTGGTCCTACGATCTGCGATACGCGTGGCTCCCGGCGGAGCCGCTGGTGACCCCCGTCCTTCTGGTCCGGATTGACGAGGAATCGGAGGCGCGCCTGGGCGTGCAGGCCAGGGGGATCAGCCGGGCCCTCTATGCGGAGGCGACGCGCCGCCTCGCGCAGGCCGGGGCCACGCTGATCGTCTTCGACATCGTCTTCGCGGGGGAACGCGACCCTGAAGAGGACACCGCGCTCGCCGAAGCGATTGCGGAGGCCGGCAACGTGATCCTGGCGCGCTACATCGGCGAGAAAAGCCACAACGTCCCCCTACCGCTGTTCAGCCGAGCCGAGCTGGGCGAGGCCAGCATCAACGTCGAGCTGGACCGCGACGGGGTCCTGCGCCACGTCCCCCTGCTCAGCCTGGATCTCTCCGAAGGGCTCCCGGGTGAGCCGTTTCTGGCCATGGGGCTCGAGGTCGCCCGACTCTACGTGGACCCCGACAGCGCCCACGAGCTTGACCTGGACGATCCGGCGGCAGTGCGAATCGGCCCGCTGTGGGTCCCGGTGCGCGACGGCCGGATGCGCATCACCTTCCACGGCCCTCCCGGCACCTTCCCCCGCCTGCCCTTCTGGCGGGCGGTGCTGGGCGGGTTCGCGCCGGAAGACGTCCGGGGCAAGATCGTGCTGATCGGGGCCTCCGCGCCCACGCTGCACGACTACTACCAGACGCCCTACACGGCGCGGCGCGTCCAGGTCCTCGCCGGTGACCTGGGGGAGACCCGCGGCGTGCGCATGGACGGGTTCGAGATCCATGCGAATGCGATCCAGACGATCCTCTCCGGCCGGTACGTCCGGCGGAGCGCGGACTGGTTGGGCCTCGTCCCGGCGCTCGTCGCCGCCCTGGGCTTGGTGGGCTTCGGGCTGTTTCAGACGCGGAGCCGCTCCCTGCTCCTGACGGCGCTCCGGCTCGGCCTGCTCCTAGGGCTGGGACTCACCGCCTACCTGCTGTTCTGGCGCTGGCGCTACTGGCTGGACGTCGTCCCGCTCTACGCGCTGGTGGCCCTGCAGTACACGGCGGCGGTCTCCCACCAACGGTTCCTCGAGGCGCAGAAGCGGCGGGAGATCCAGGCCATGTTCGGGCGTTACGTGTCCGCCCGTGTCGTGGATCAACTGGTGAAGAACCCTGAGCTGGCGAACCCCAGCGGGCGCAAGGAGCGGCTGACGATGTTTTTCTCGGACGTGCGCGGGTTCACGAGCATGTCGGAGAAGATGGAGCCGACCGAAGTCCAGCGGCTGCTGGGCGAGTACTTCACCGAGATGACGCGGATCCTGTTCCAGCACGGCGGCACGCTGGACAAGTTCATGGGGGACGCGGTGATGGCCTTCTTCGGGAACCCGGAGCCACAGGCCGACCACGCCCTGCGCGCGGTGTTGATGGCCCTGGAGATGCAGGAGGCGATCGGGACGCTGAACCGCAAGTGGGCGGCGGAAGGCCGGCGGACCATCGGCGTGGGCATGGGAATCAATACGGGCGAGGTCACGGTCGGCAACCTGGGTTCCAAGGACTTTCTCGATTACACCGTGATCGGCGACGCCGTGAACCTGGCCTGCCGGCTCGAACAGAACGCCAAGGCTGGCGAGATCATCATCACCCAGGCGACCTACGACGCGGTCAAGGGCGCGGTGGAAGTGGTTCCCCTGGAGCCGATCCGGGTCAAGGGCAAGAGCGAGCCGATCCCGATCTATCGAGTCGTCGGGCGGCAAAAGGTGAACGCATGACCTGCTCAGAATAGGAGGTCTGGTAGGATGGCCCGGCCCGCCCTGCTCAGGCGTTTCGGCTCGACCGCGCTAAGCGTCGCATCTGCTCGGCTGCGGAACTCGCCCCGTCAAAGGTTGTACCAGATGGGGCTCGAACAGTCCTCGCCGTCCGGCTGTGACGGACCGCATCTGCTCGCTCAGTCGCGGTGCCCTCGCCTCCGCGATTCGCGATGCAGGCCGGGCCATCCTGCCGCAGATATCGGGATCGCTGACGATATAGGGATGGGGGACTGTGGATATCGAGTGAACTGTAACCGGCCAGGTTGATCGTGTCAAGCAGCGAGGGCGACCGGACGGTGCGGCGGGCCGTTGCCCGGTGGGTGCGCTGCGGGCCGGATGGGGGAGAGGGAGGTGCCGATGGGGGAGAGACGTGCGAACGGAAGCGGGGTGCTGGCGATCGTGGTCCTGTTCGGCTTCCTCTGGCCGGGGCCGGGTTGGGCCCAGACCCAAACCGTGACCGCCGACGGGGTGGCCGGGCTGCAGGGCGGGGATCAGGGGCTCGCCCGCGACAACGCGATTCGGGACGCGCTGCGCAAAGCGGTGGAGCAGGCGGTCGGGACGATGGTCGCCTCCGAGACGCTGGTCGAGAATTTCGTCACCGTCCGCGACCATATCCTGTCCAAGAGCCAGGGCTACGTGCAAGGCTACCGGATCGTTCAGGAGAGCGCGCGTGGGGCTCTCTACTCGGTCACGATCGAGGCGACCGTTTCGGTCGGCAACCTGAAGGGCGACCTTGCGGCCCTCGGCTTGCTCCAGGCGCGGGTGGGGAAGCCCCGGACGCTGTTCATGATCGCGGAGCAGAACATCGGCCAGGAGCTCGCCATCTTCTGGTGGAGCTGGTGGGGGCGGGGCGGGGCGGAATTCCGCGGTCAGAGCGTGGAGATGGCGGTGTCTGAGACCGCCATGAAGGAGGAGTTCCTCGGCCAGGGCTTCAACGTCGTGGACCTGTCCGCCTCGACCGGCACGTTCGAGATCGCGAACGCCTACCGGATCGCGGATCTGACCAACGACGGCGCGCGGGAGTTCGGACGGAAGCTCAACGCGGAGCTGGTGATCAAGGGGAAAGCCCTGGCGAAGGAAGGCCCGCGGCTGCCGGGCAGCGCGGTCGGCTCCTACCTGGCGGAGGTGCTGGTGACGGCGATTCGCGTGGACAACGGCCAAGTCCTGGCCTCCGCGCGCGGCTCGGGCGTGGCGCGGCACGTGGCCCAGCACACCGGTGGAAACGCCGCGCTCGAGAAGGCCGCGCGAGACGCCGCGGGCAAGCTGATCGAGCAGATCGCGAGCAAGTGGACGGCAGAGACGTCCGGCGGCCAGCTCATCCAGGTGACCATCCGGGGGCTGGCCGGGATGAAGGATCTGCTCAAAATCAAGGAGTTCCTCCAGTCCCAGGTCCGCGGGGTGCAGACGATCATCCAGCGCCGGTTTGAGGGCGGCGTCGCGGTCCTGGAGGTGGACGCGCAGGCGACCGCGCAGCAGATCGGCGACGAGCTGGCCACGAAGGACTTCCCGGGTTTCGACCTCGACGTCACCGCGGCGACGGCGAACACGCTGGAGGTCGTCGCGGCCCGCAAGGGTCCGTCGGGGCCGTAATGACGGGCACCAGAAAGCTAGCATGAAAGCCGGATGCACCTCCTCCTCCCATCCGAATAGGATG
>CAZTUO010000012.1:22104-25446 GCA_964616355.1 uncultured Nitrospira sp. | reverse complement strand
TCATCCTACCCACTCACTCTCGAAAGTGTCCACTCTCTCAGGGGAGCAGTATAGAGTGCTTCTGACCGGCAGCGGCGGGGATGAGTGGCTGGCGGGGAGCTTCTACCATGCGGCCGATCTGCTCCGGCAGTTCCGGATTCGCTTGCTGCTTCGTCGGATCGGTCCAGATTCGGGCAACACGGCGCTTCGCGATGTCGTCCGGGCGTTCATCCAATACGGGCTGGCTCCTTGGCTTCAGCCTGCCCTCCGGCGGACGCTCAGGCGACTCCGAATGCGCGACGGGATCCCTCCCTGGATCAATCGGGATTTTGCCCGTCGGATCGGGCTAGCCGACCGACTGTCCGCTTCGCCCGACGCACCCCGCTTTCGCACCTTCGCCCAAGCAGACTTGCACGGCACGCTGACCACGGGCTGGTGGTCTCACAGTTGCGAGGTCGAGGAGCGGGCGGCGGTCCGGTTCAACATTGAAGAGCGGCACCCGCTGGCCGACCGACGCCTCGTCGAATTCGCCCTGGCTCTGCCAGAGGACCAGCGCTGGCGCGGAGACCTGCCCAAGTTCATCCTGCGCCAAGCCATGCAGGGACTGCTGCCGGAATCGGTTCGACAGAGACGCGGAAAGGCGGAATTTTCTCCGGTCTTTTCAGAGGCCTTTCAGGCCCTCGGAGGGCGCCGCTTCTTCCGATCGCTCACCACGGTCTCCCTGGCATGGGTTAACGGATCGGCCATCGAAGAGATGTATGAGGACCATGAGCGAACCGGGAGCCACCTTTGGCCTTTGTGGATGGTCGCCGGCATCGAGGTCTGGCTCCACGCGATGCTGTTGACCGTGGAAAGCCAGTCGGAAGCAATCGCGCGTCCGCCGGCACGAGCCCAGCCCGTCTCGCCCTGAACCCGGACCTGCTCGGTCAGGTTACATGACCATGAGGAGAGCGCAATGAGACACGAGACGACGCCTGGATCCCCAAAGAAGCCCTATGCCGCGCCCAGGCTGATCGAGTACGGTAGCGTCGCCAAGCTCACGGAGAAGTCAGGGACGAAACCCGACGGCAAGTCGGGGATGGCCATGCACAGAGGCAAGGGCGGCGCATGCCTGTGAACGATGCGCCGACATCGTAGCCTCGACGGGAGGGTACCTCGATGTCTCTTGTTGTTGACGAGCATCGCCAGTACCTCTCGGACGGTGCGCGCCTGACCGCCTTCTGTCAGGCGATCACGGAGGTGGTCAGGCCCGGCGATGTCGTACTAGACCTTGGTGCAGGGACGGGAATTCTCGGGCTGCTGGCCTGTCGGGCCGGCGCCCGCCGCGTCTATGCGGTGGAGGAGGACGGGATCATCCAACTGGCTCGCGAAATCTGCTGCGCCAACGGCTTCACCGATCGCATCGTTCACATCAAAGGGCTCTCGACTCGGGTGGATCTCCCAGAACGGGTGGATGTGGTCGTCGCCGATCAAATCGGGCGGTTCGGGTTCGAAGCTGGCGTGTTTGAATATTACAGCGACGCGCGGGAGCGGTTCCTCAAACCGGGCGGGACCATGATCCCTCGCCGCATAGACCTTGAGATCGCGCCCGTGGAGTCGCAGGCCCTGTGGGAACAGGTCGAGTTCTGGAACCGCTCGGTGGCCGGATTCGATGTCCGTGCAGCCAGACCACTGGCGGCCAACACCGGCTATCCGGCCAAATACCGGCCGGAGCAGTTGCTCGGCAAGCCGGCGGTGATCGCCTCGCTGGAGCCGGCCACCGCAGGTCCGGCGATACTCGGGCTCGAAGCGTCCATCTCCGTCGCACGGCGAGGCCTGCTCCACGGGATCGGCGGCTGGTTCTCCGCCTACCTGTCCCCGAACGTGATCCTATCCAACTCTCCAGTTGCCAACAACCCCATTGACCGGCACGGCGTCTTCTTCCCGCTCGACCAGCCAGTTGCCGTGGTCGAGGGCGAGATGGTCCACGTGCGGATGAGCCTCCGGCCGGCCGAGACGATTGTGACCTGGGACGTCACGGTGCCGGGCAAGGCCCGGGAAAGTCACTCGACCCTGCATGGAATGCTCCTCAGCCCGGAGGACCTCCACAAAACCAAGCCTAGCTCCATCCCCAAGCTGACCCCCTGGGGAGAGGCCCGACGTTCCGTGTTGACGTTGTGCGACGGGCAGCGAACGCTCGCGGAGGTTGAGCAGGAACTCTATCGCCGCCACCCCACGCTGTTCCGTTCTCCCGCCTCGGCGGCGAAGTTCGTCGCCGAGGTCGTTGTCCCTTACACCCTCTGACCATGACGCTCGAAGCGACCGTCGGCACTTTCTCCTATCAGGTCTGCGGAATCACGCTGGGCAGCGACGTACCTTTCCCCGAGCTGACCCAGACGGCCTGGGTGCAGGCCCCTGGAGATCTCACGATCCGAGTCGAGTTGGCCGGACCGTACCCTCCACCCGCACCGCCCGCCCAATGGTTTCTCAACCGGTCCCTCCCGTCGGGAGCCATGTGGCTGTCCACCGCCAAGGTTGCCGACGGGTATCGGCTCCGATTTCACGGCTGGGCCGATTTCACCGTGGACCAGGCAGGCCGCACGATCCACGGCTATCCCGAACCTGGCACTTCCGCAGACACGTTGCGCCATCTCCTGCTGGACCAGGTCCTGCCGCTGGTCCTCACCCTCCACGGCCGCCAGGTGTTCCATGCGACGGCGGCCCAGACCTCCCACGGGGTGTGCGTGTTCCTCGGGCCGGCCGGCGTTGGGAAGTCCACGCTCGCAGCCAGCTTCCTCGCGGCTGGCTACCCTGTCCTGAGCGACGATTGCCTGGTGATCGAGGAGGCTCACGGTCAGTGGTTGGCCCTGCCCGCCTACCTGGGGCTCCGGTTGTGGGAGGACTCGCTCGCCGCGCTGGGTGGCGACCCGCTCCAGTCATACCCCGTCGCGGACTACACCTCCAAGCGACGTCCCGTCATCACGGGGGATCGGACCGTCTTCCCCACAGCCCCGCAGCCCGTGGCCAGATTCTATACGCTTGTGAGGCCCGAGGGGGCGGTGCGCCTGTCCCCTCCGATCATCGAAACCCTATCCCATCGTGACGCCTTTCTGGAGCTCCTGGCTGGCGCACACCGGTTCGACATCACGGATCGGACCACGTTGGCTCGGCAGTTCGACTTCCTCGCACGATTTGTGTCCACCGTCCCCGTCCGTCGGCTCCAGCTTCCGAACAGCTTTTCTGCACTTCCCTGGGTCCGCGAAACGATTCTGGCCGACCTTACAGAGCCCGGCTCATGAGCGCCGCACCCGTTCACTCCCCGGACCTGCGACCCCACCGCACAAACGGGTGGGATCGTGGATCGCGTGAAGCACCGCCGTGAAG
>CAZTUO010000012.1:0-22090 GCA_964616355.1 uncultured Nitrospira sp. | reverse complement strand
CTCGCTTGCGTTGAGGCATTGCAGCCGGTTCACCCGTTCCTCCTGAGCCTGGTCAGAGGTAACTCCGGAGACGGCCGCGCTTTCCCTCCGTGCGAGCCGGCGGAATGGGAGGCAATCCTGGCGGAGGCCGCCGCGCAGGGGCTCCTCCCGCTCCTCCATCACTGGCTCAAGGGCGCCGGCGTGCTCGGGCAGCTTCCTCCTTCTCAGCAGGACTGGCTCCGAAGGGAGGTCCTGCGCCTGGCGGCGCACAACGCCCTTCTTGCCGAGGAGCTTCGGACAATCCTCCGGCAGTTCCACACCCGAGGCGTCGCCTGCGCGCCCATCCGTGGCCCGGCCCTAGCCGAGCTGCTCTACGGAGAGGACCTCCCACGCCCGATGGGCGACCTCGACCTGCTCGTGCAGAAACAAGACCTGCACAAGGTGACGGCCCTCCTGACCGGCCTGGGTTTTCAGGTGATCGAGCGACGGGCCGGCTTCGCCGAGACCTATGACTACTCCCTCGCGTTCGCGAAACAGCGGCACGGGCCCATCGTCGTCGAGCCCCACTGGACGATCGCCTACCCCCCGTTCACAGAGTCGGTGGACATGGCGGGGGTCTGGCAGCGCGCCGTGGTCGGGCCGGTCCTCGGCGTCCCCGTCTGGCGGTTGCACGTGCATGATCTGGTCCTGCATCTCTGCCTGCATCTCGTCCACTGGCGGGAAAGCGCGCCGCTGCTCTGGTACTACGAACTCGATCACCTGATTCGACAGGCGGGCCCGGCGCTCGACTGGCACGCAGTCCTGGGACACGCGAGTCAGGCTGGCCAGCTTCCCCTTCTGGTCGAGGTTGCCAGCGCGCTCAACGACCTGTGCCGGACGCCCGTTCCTGACCATCTTGTCACCAGGTCGCCCGCCCCATCCGTATCGCCGGCTCCTGGACGCACCGGCGGGCTGATCCAGCGCCGGGCGCTCGAATTGCTGGCGCGCGGGACAACCTCGAGGGGCCGCGAGGAATTTGCGTTGTTCCTTTCCCTGAAAAGAATTCGCGCGAAACTCCGGTATGCCCTGTCCCTGCTGTTTCCCTCACCCGAGTACATGCGCTTCCGCTATGGCCCCGGCGGGCGAGTCACGCTCGCGCGGCATTACGTCGCCCGAGTCTGGAATCTCTCCTGCCAGGCCGCGCACTGGGTGAAAGACCTCGCCTTTGGAGCCGGCGATCGCCGTTGACACCAGCGGGTGTCCGCCCCTTGCGTCGGCTGCGGAAGGTGGTATGATGCGACCCAGTCGTATGGAGTCCCCCGTCCACGAAGCCGCCTCCACCATCCCGCCCGAGCTGCTCGCCCGCGTCGCCAAGGGCGACAAGCAGGCGTTCCTGGAGCTGTACGACCGCTCGAGCCCCCTGCTGTTCGCCCTCGCCCTGCGGATCCTGGGTGACAGCCTGGAAGCCGGCGCCCTGCTCCAAGAGGTGTACCTGGAGATCTGGCGGAAGGGCGTCCGCTACGACCGCGGGCGCGGCACGCCGATCACTTGGCTGCTCAACGTGACGCGGACCCGCGCGCTCGATCGCCTGCGGCCGCGGGGCGTGTCGACGCGGGATCGCGCCGACGGGCAGCGGGAGGCCGGGACGCTTGCCGCGCACGCGGTGCCAGCCGCTCCGGCGGACCGGGCGGTGCAGGCTCTCGTGGCGAAGGCTTTGGCGGAGATGCCAGCCCACCACCGCCAGGCAGTCGAGCTGGCCTATTACGGCGGGCTCTCCGTCGCGGAGATCGCGGCTCGGCTCAGCCAACAGCCGGAGACGATTCAAATCTGGATCAGGCAGGCCGTGACCGAGCTGAAGACGGCCCTTCGGCCCGCCTGGGCCGGCCAGACCCGTGACGGCACACGCACCGTTTGACGAGCAGCTCGAGCTCTACGCGATCGGCGCCCTGGATCGGCAGGAACGCCAGGCCCTGGACGTGCACCTGCTGGCCGGGTGCCCGTCCTGCCACGCTGCGCTGAAGGAGGCCCAGGCCGTTGCCGCATTGCTTCCCTTCCAGCTTCCGCTCCTCGCGCCGCCGTCGGAATTGCGGGAGAAGCTCCTGGCGTCGCTGCCTCAGGCTTCCCCGGCGTCGATCGTACCCAAGGTGGCGGTGCAGATCGAACGGCAGCCGGAGGTGCGGCTGAGCCGCATAGATCCGCGTGCGCCCTGGTGGGCTCGGCTGCTCCACCCGGCGGTCCTGGGGCTGGTCGTGGTGGCCCTAGCCACCTATGCCTGGTCCCTGCGCTCCCGCCTTCCCGCCGAGGTCGCCCAGCGCAACCGGGTGGAGGCGGCGCTGAACGCGCAGACCGCGCAGCTCGCCACCCTGCAGCGCCAGTTCGAGGATCAGCGGCGACTGCTCGACGAGCTGCAGGGCCAGGTCGCGGCTGGCGGCGCCGCGCTGAACCGGCTGCGCGAGGCGCTGGCCGAGCGAGAAGCGGAACTGGAACAGGCCCGCGCCGCGCTCGCGCAGCTCCAGCAGGAGGCCCGCAGGGGCTCACGCGACGAGGTCACCGCCTTTCTGCGTTCGCCGGGAGTCCAGGCAATCCAGCTCGTCGGGATCGAACGCGCCCAATCCGCCGGGGCGCTGCTTTTCTTCGACCCTGACGGCAAGAAGGGCTTCTTTTACGCCTTCAACCTCCCGCCGCTGCCAGCGGGAAAGACCTATCAGCTCTGGGCCTTCACCGACCGCCCCGTCAACGCCGGCACATTCCGGCCGGACGCGGGCGGCAAGGGGCGGCTCGTCTTCAAGGGCCTGCCCGAGCCCGCCTCCATCGTCCGTTTCATGCTGAGCATCGAACCAGCCGGTGGCAGCCCGCGTCCATCAAGCGACCCATTAACCTTCCAGCGCCCTTAACCGGCGCGCACCCCATGGTTTTTCTGCTTGACACCTGGGACCGGGCCGGCTAGAAGTGCCCGACCGCCATGGAACCAGACACGACCAGCGTGCGACGGCAACGCAGGAGGGTCCGCCCAGGGTCCCTCTTGAGGGAGCAACTGAGCCATGCCCCAGGTGAGGACAAGAGCCAGGTGGACCTTGGGGCTTCTCTGCCTGCTCTGGCTGGGCTCCCCTGTCTAGCCCTGGAGAAGTACGGCCGACCGTTGCCGTCTCTTGAGGAGCAGAAGAAAGAGGGAGCACCGGTAGAGGCCGAAGAGGAAGAGTCACTGATCGGCGGCTACCTCCTGACCGGCGTCTTCGTCACGAACCCGACCTTCGCCGCACGCCCCAACAACACAGGGTTGGTAGGCCTGCGGCACATGGGGCACTTCGAAACCGACCTCTATAAGCACTACCTCACCTTCTACACGGATCAGAACTTCTTCTCCGACCGGACGCGGGGCTGGATCAAGCTCACCGAGTGGGACATGACATACGCGTTGACCGGAATCATTGACCACTGGAGCTGGCGTTTTCAGTATGAGCGCGATGCGCCCCTTGACCAGAGCGGCCTGAAGCAAATTTACGCGGATACGCTCGTCACCTATCGGTTCCAGGCCGCGCAGGACTGGGCGGCCTGGCATCGCTGGTTTCCCGATCAAAATCTCTCCGGCTATCTGGGGCCTGGCTGGCTGTTTTACAACAGTAATTATTTCGCCCGTCCCGACAACACCGGCCGCGCGTTGTTTCGGTACGTGGGCCACGTGGACCTGGACCTCTACCAGCAGCGGGTGGTCGCCTTTGTGGACCTGAACATGTTTACCGATCGAACCGCTTCCAACGCGCTGCGCCCGACGGAGCTCGATTGGATCATCGGGCTCGCTCTCCGCTGGCGGGACCTGGAGCTGAGCATCTATCGCGAGCAAGACCGGCCGCTGGATCGAGGGGGCTTGGTGCAGCAGTACACGGCGATCCAGCTCCGCGTCGCCTTCGACATTTCGAAGGGGGACGTGAAGCGCCTCTTGACTCGCGCGGGCGCCTCACCTAAGAGGTAAGGCCATGAGAGGCCGGCTAGCCGTGCAGCGACGGACCGCAGGACTTGTGAGCCTGGCGGTCTTCGGGGTGCTGAGTCCCCTGGCGTGCGTTGGTCCTCAACCGCAGCCCGTGGGCCAGCATCTGTTGGGGAAGAGCCACGACCAAATCGTCGCCTGCGCGGGCCCGCCCAAGTCGGTCTCTGAAGCCGAGGGCCTCACCATCTTGACCTACTACCGGGAATCGTCGGTCCTCGAGGAGGATTTCCCCCAATCCAAGAGCAGTTTCCCGAAAATCCATCACGGCTGTTGGGCGCGGCTGGGCCTGAAGGATCATCAGGTAGTCGGCGTCGAGTACCAACCCGTCCCCCGAGCCTATGAGGACTATAGCCATTGCGACGAAATCTTCGAGTCCTGCCGCTGACGTCCGCCTTTCTCCGGTCCAATCGGCTGTGTTATGATAGCGCGCTTTTTCGGGCAGTGACGCGGGACGGATGATGGGTGACGAGCGGATCGCATGACCTTCATGGCTGACAAAGACATCGAGTACATGCAGGCGGCCCTGGAACGGGCCAGGTTGGCGCCAGCCTTGGGTGAGGTGCCGATCGGGGCCGTGCTGGTCATGGACGGTCAGATCCTCTCGCAGGTGCACAACTTCCGGGAGGTCTGGCAGGACCCCACGGCGCACGCGGAAGTGGTCGCGATCCGCGAAGCCGCCAGCCGGCTGGGCACCTGGCGGCTGACCGGCGCGACCCTGTACGTGACGCTGGAACCCTGCGCCATGTGTGCGGGCGCAATCATCCAGGCCCGTATTTCCCGCCTGGTCTTCGCCGCCCGGGACCCCAAGGGCGGCGCCTGCGGGTCCGTCTTCAACCTGCCGGAGGAGCGGCGCCTCAACCATCGCGTCCAGGTCGTGAGCGGCGTCCTCGAGCAGGAGAGCCAGGCGCTGCTCCAGACCTTTTTCCGGAACCTCCGTGAGGACGTGGGGGCGCGCGCCAGCCTGTCGGAGACGTGATAGGTGACGAGTGCCGGATGAGGAGTGGCAGGATGCACAGCTCGTCGCGCCGCACGCCCCCTCACGGCTCACCCATTTCTCGTCACTCCTGAAAAACGGAGAGGTGCGAGAGTGGACGAATCGGCCGGTCTCGAAAACCGGAGTCGGGGCAACTCGACCGTGGGTTCGAATCCCACCCTCTCCGCCACACCAAGCTCGCTCGGCTGGCCGCTTCCAACTGGTGCGGCCAGTCAGTACCTTAGCGGCCGGAGGCGGGATTTGAACCGTGGGCATCACAACGGCGCGAGACGCTCGCGCCTACGCCCACCCTCTCCGCCATCCTGGCTGGCGTGCAAGCCGCCCCCTGGTCCGCATTGGTGGCGGCGGCGCCGTACCCTTGCGGCTTCGGCTCATCCTGCTCCTCGCTTGAACGCTCCCGTCGCTTGCGTGGAAATCGTCGCGCCAGCGCGCTACCCGTTCAGCGACACGGGATCGAATCCGTACTGGAGCAGGAGTCTTTGGATGCGGGGACTTAGGATGAAATCGAAAAACACCTCCGCGACACTCCGGGAGGCCTTCCGGCAAGTCCACACGATGGCTTCTCCGAGCTGGACCGGAGTGTGTATCCCGGCTGGCGCCTCATCGATGATCCATACCTGCCCGCCATTGATCGCATCCGCGCGGTAGATAACGCCCACGTCGGCCTTCCCCGTGCGAACCAGATTCAAGACATCATCAGCCTGTTGGGCGTAGAGCAGACGGAGACGGCTCCGATATGCAGGGTCGAGCTTCGTGAGCGCCCGGTCCGTCATCTTGCCCAAGGCTGACGTCCTAGGAACGGCGATGGCGATGCGGATGCCTCGGGTCGAGAGCACGTTGTGAAACGAGATCGCCGTCGCCGGGGAGGCTGCCGACATGACAAGCACGAGGGAGGTCTGCGCGTAGATCCGAGGGCCTCCGTTGAGCGTCAGGCCTTTCCTGTGCAAGGTCTCGACCTCCGCCGCCGTCCCTGGGAGAAACACATCGATCGCCCCCCCTTTCAATCTGCCGGCGAAGCGTTTCCGACGGACCGTAGAGCACGCGCACCGTCGCACCATATTCTCTCTCGAACATCGGCACGATTTTTTTGAAGTGCCGCTTTTAAACTAGGGTCTGCCCCGATCGCCAAGGTCTCGGCCTGAACGGGGTCCCCGATCCCGGCGAAGCCCACGAGCCCGCTTGCGACAGCCACCGCCACGCCGAACTTCGCGATTCCCGCCATCGGTCCTCCTCTCCTCACCCTCTTGTCGTGCTCTTGGTCGGAGACGCAAGTGATCGGAGGAAGACTCGTTGCAAGATCAGTACCGATGCTTGGGCTCGCCCCATGGCTTGTGGACCACCGGACCAACCTCAACAGTTTAAACGTATTCGCTACACCCTGCGCTCGGTGCGCACCCGCACTTTTCCCCGCCTTGCCGTTCGCCCCCTGCACCTGAGGGGCGTCAAGGGTGCTGCCGACGATCCAGCGCCGATACAGCGCGATATCCAGCAGTTGTCCTCGACGCCCGAACGATGGCAACGGCTGGCAAGCACCTTGCTTCGAGCTGCCATGGGCATCACGAACGTCCCTGCCGGCAAGCGAGGCCCCAAGAACTCTCCGACCACCTGGGGCAGGCTGCACGCATGAATCAGATCGTCCTCATCGCCCTACGCAGGCCATACACCTTCGTCGTCATGTCGATCCTGATCGTGCTGTTTGGGGGCCTCACCGTGCTCCACATGCCGACCGATGTCTTCCCGAACATCACGATTCCTATCACCTCCATCGTCTGGGACTACGCCGGTCTGCTGCCGGCGCAGGTGGAAGGGCGGATTACCTCTATGTTCGAGCGCGCCGTGACCTCGACGGTGGAGGGCGTTAAGTACATGCATAGCCACTCCTACTACGGCTTCAGCATCACCAATATCTTTCTGCAGGACGGCGTGGATGTGGGCCGGGCCGAAGCGGACATCACGGCCATTGCGCAGCGGGTCGTCAAGTGGCTGCCGCCGGATATTTCGCCACCTATGATCATGCGTCTCGCCCCCTCCGCGATTCCGGTGGCCATGCTCGAAGTGAGCGCGGACAACATGACCCCCGCGGAGCTCTATAACCTCGCCTACATGCGCATCCGCCCCTTGCTCGTGACGGTTCCGGGGGCAATCCTCCCCCATCCTTATGGGGGTCAGGACATGCAGGTGATGGTCAACCTCGATCAGCAGAAATTGCTCGCCCGCGGCCTGTCGCCGGCGGATGTGCACGACATTCTCATGCGGCAATACCGCGTGCTCCCGACCGGCGACATCAAGATCAAGTCGACCGATTGGATCGTCCAGACGAACGCGTCGCCGTTACGGATCGAGGATTTCGAAAACATCCCGATCAAGCGGGAAGAGAACAAGTTCATCTACCTGCGCGATGTCGCCACGGTGCGCCTGATGGGCCGGGTGCAGCAAAACGCGGTGCTGATGAAGGGCCAGCAGATCGTTATTATTGTCGTGATGAAGAGCACGGAGGCCTCGACCCTGGAGGTGGTCGATGGGATCAAGAAGATGATCCCCCGTGCCGAGCAAGTGGTTCCGGAGGGCGTGAAAATCCGGCTCTTGGACGACGCCTCGACCTTCGTCAAGGACTCGATTCGGGATGTGGTCCATGAGATGCTGACCGCCGGCGCGCTGGTCGGTCTCATCGTGCTCTTGCTGCTCGGCTCGTGGAGGGCCACGGTCATCGTGTGGACCTCGATCCCGCTCTCCATCCTGACCGCGCTCATCGGCCTGCATTGGCTTGATGAGACGATCAACGTCATGACCTTGGGCGGGCTGGCGCTGGCCGTCGGCATTCTCGTCGACGACGCGACCGTGATGATCGAGAATATCGATCGCCATCTCGAGATGGGTAAGCCGCTGGAGACCGCCATCGTCGACGCCGCCAATCAGATCGTCGTCCCGACGCTCGTCGCCACCCTGTGCATCGCGATCGCCTGGGTCCCGCTCTTCGGGCTCACCGGCGCTTCCGGCTACCTGTTCAAGCCGATGGCGGAGGCGGTCATCATCGCGATGCTCGCTTCCTTCATCTTCTCGCGCACATTGGTGCCGACGATGGCGAAATACCTGATGACGAGTCGCCATGACCCAGCCGCAGGCGGAGGTGGTCAATCGTGAGGAGGCCTGCCGCGTTCGTCTTCGCGTTCGCAGTGGTGCCGACCGTGATCGACCGGATGGTGAAGGATCGCTGTCATGCAGACGCCCGAGCCCGATAAACAGCGCGGCAGAGAGCCGTCGCGGAACGTCTTCGTCCGCTTTCAGCAAACGTTCGCATATCGCTTCGATCAGTTCCGCGAGCGTTATGGTCTCTTGCTCGAACAGGTGATGGTCCGTCGGCGCGCCTTCGTCGCGATCGCGCTGGCAACCGCGGTCGCCTCGATGAGCCTGTATTTCTTCCTCGGGCGCGAGTACTTTCCCGAAATCCGGTCGGGGACCATTCAAATGCATATGCGGGCCCCGTTGGGGACGCGCATCGAGGTTTCCGGGCGCCTGGCCACGCTGGTTTCCAAGACCATCGAAGAGGAGCTGCTGCCCGGTCAGGTCGAGAACATCGTCAGCAATTGCGGGCTGCCGGTCGGGGCGCACAACCTCGCCTTTATCCCAACCCCGACGGTGGGCCCGCAGGATTGCGATCTGACGATCATCTTAAAGAGCGAAAAATCTCCGGTATGGGAATACCGGCGCATTCTCCGCAAGGGCTTGAAGAAGCGCTATCCGGGCACCGAATTCACGTTCCAGCCGTCCGATCTGACCGCGAAAATTCTCAACTTCGGCGCGCCGGCGCCGATCGACGTGCAGGTCAACGGCCCGGATATTTCTGCCAACTACGAGTTCGCTCGCAAGCTGGCGGGCAAGTTTCGCGAGATACCCGGCGCAATGGACGTCGTCATCCAGCAGACGATGCGGACCCCCACCATCATGGTCGAAGGCGACCGCACGTTCGGACTCGGGGTCAACAGGACGCTGAGCGAGATGGCCGACAGCTTGCTCATGACGACCGCCGGTAGCCAACAGGTGGACCAGATCTATTGGCTGGACCCCCAGACCGGCATGTCGTACCTGATCAACGTCTATACGCCGCAGCCGCAGGTCAACAGCGTGAATAGTCTCAAGACCATTCCGGTCAGGTCCTCGGACCACTCTTCGAACGGCGATGGTGTGCAACTCCTCGGCAATTTGGCCAAACTGTCGGTAGAAGGAACGCCCGGTGTGATTACGCACGGGAACATCATGCCGCTGTTCGATATCTACGTCTCTGTTGAAGGGCGTGATCTCGGCGGGGTGCTGGCGGATGTCCAGAAAATCGCCAAGGGCATGGAGCGCGAGATGCCCCGGGGCGCCTCGATCGACATCCACGGCCAGGCCTCACTGATGAACGAGGCCTATGCCGAGCTAATTTTCGGACTGTTCGCCGTGATCGTGCTGATCTATCTGCTGATCGTCGTCAACTTCCAATCCTGGCTCGATCCCTTCATCATCACGGCCTTGCCCGGCGCGCTGGCGGGCATCGCCTGGTCGTTGTTTTTCACCCAGACTCGCCTGTCGGAACCCGCTCTGACCGGGGCGATCATGACGATGGGGACGGCGACCGCGAATTCCATTCTCGTCGTGTCCTATGCGCGCGAGCGGCTGGCCGAGCACGGCGACGTGCTGCGGGCCGCGATCGAGGCCGGAAAAACCCGTTTCCGCCCGGTGATCATGACCGCCTCGGCCATGATCATCGGCATGGTTCCCATGGCGACAGGGTATTCCCAAAATGCGCCGTTGGGCCGAGCCGTGATCGGTGGCTTGCTCGTGGCCACCGTCTTCACTCTGTTGTTCGTCCCCTGCGTTTACGCTCTCCTCTACGAGAGGCGGACTGCCGGCCTCGGGAGAAGGGTCTAGCATGAACGGTCTCCGTGGAAGAAGCCTGACGATTGCTGCGCTCGTCTTGTTGGCGATCTATCTGGGCTACCGGATCTATGAGAGCCGCCTGGACGCCGCTTTACTGCGCGAAGAGACGCTCCAGGACGCCGTCCCCACCGTGGCCGTCGTTCATCCCACGCCGGTGCCGGCGACCGAGACCATTACCCTCCCCGGCAATATTGTGGGATGGTACGAGGCCCCGATCTACGCGCGCGTCACGGGCTACGTGAAGATGTGGTACAAGGATTACGGAGACGCGGTGCAGAAAGGCGACATCCTCGCCGAAATCAACGCGCCGGATCTCGACGCCGAATATGCGCAGGCGAAGGCGGACCTGGAAACGGAGCGCGCGAAGTATGCACTGGCCGTGGTGACGGCGAAACGCTATCAGGCGATGCGCCACACTCATGCGGTCTCCGAGCAAGCCATTACGGTGCAGGAACAGAACCTGAAAGCCCAGGCCGCGACGCTCAAGGCCGCGGAGCAGAAGGTCCGGAACATCGAGGCGTTCATTCGGTTCAAAACGATCCTCGCCCCTTTTGACGGCGTGGTGACCCAGCGCAACATCAACGTCGGCGACCTGGTCAGTAAGGAAGGGACGCTCAGCACGCCCAATGCCAAAAGCAATCTTTTTACAGTAGCGGATATCAGCATGATGCGGCTGTTCGTCAACGTGCCGGAGCAGTTCGGACCCTTCCTCCAGCCGGGGCTGACGGCCGAGGTGACCGTGCCGCAATTGCCGAACCGCCGGTTCACCGCCAAATTCCTAACCGTCTCCCGCGGATTCGATGTGAACACGCGCACTGCGGTGACCGTCTTCACGCTCGACAACGAGGACCGCTGGCTGTGGCCGGGCTCCTATGCCCAGGTCACGCTCACCGCGCCCGTCGCGCGGAAGGCCTTCACGATTCCGTCCACCGCCTTGGTGTTCCAGGAGCACGGCACACAAGTGGCCGTGGTGACGGACGAGAACCGCGTGCACTTCAAACCCATTACCGTGAGCAAACTCATGGACAATGCAGTCGAAGTGACGGACGGGGTTTCCGCGAGCGACCGCGTGATCAACAATCCCAGCGCCGCGCTGCTCGAAGGCGACCCGGGGCGCATCGTCACACCGGCGCCCGGATGCGATCTCATCACGGAACCGGTATCGAAGGAGTCCCCCTCCTCGTGAGGGGAGCAGTCCTATGAGGGGCACAGGCGGACGAGCGCGCGCAAGCGTGTCTCGCTTGCTTCGCGCCTGCGCGCGAGGCAGCAGCGGGGTCGTGCTGGCGCTCACGCTGTCGGCGTGCAGCGACTGGTTGCCCCACGTGGATCTGGCGCCTCCTTACGTTCCGCCGCACTACGTCGTCCCCGTCTCGTGGCGCGGGGCGAGCCCCTTCGTCGAGGCGAAGCCGTCGGACGACGCGCTGCGTCCGGATTGGTGGAAGCCGTACGACGATCCGGTGCTGGAGACGTTGATCGAGCAAGCGATGGCGGCCAACGCGGATCTGCAGGCCGCGGCCGAACGGTTCGTCCAGGCCCGCGACATGATGATGAAGGCCCGCTCGCGCCGCATTCCGCAGCTCGGCCTGTGGTTCGACGCCTCGAACAACAAGCAATCCGCCGAGGCGTTGTTTCGCGCACCGGATAGTCCCATCCACGAGAGCAGCGTGTCCGGTTCGGGCCTCGCGTCCTGGGAGCCCGACTTTTGGTCGGCGATCCGCAACGCGACGCGTGTCGAGACCTACCGCGCCCAAGAGCGGGCTGCCGAGTACGGGCTGGCGCGCCTCAGCTTGCAGGCGGAACTCGCGACGGATTACTTCACGTTGCGCGGCTACGACGCGCAGATTGCGATCTATTCGCAGTCCACTGACCTCTACAAACGATCGCTGGAGCTCGTCAAGACCCAGTTCGCGGGCGCGATCGCCTCGGCCCTCGACGTCGCGCGCGTCGAATCGCTCCTGTACAGCACGGAGACGAAGCTAGCCCAGGTGCAAGGCCAGCGCCAGGTGGCTGAGCAGGCGATCGCCATCCTCGTGAACAGGGTCCCCGCCAGTTTCACGATCGAGCCGGTCGCCGAGCTGCGCGTCGCGCGGTTCGCGATTCCGCGGACCATCCCGTCCACCCTGCTGGAGCGGCGCCCCGACATCGCCGCGATGGAGCGCCGGATGGCGCAGGCGAACCGCGCCATCGGCATCGCCCGCGCCGCCTTTTTCCCAGACGTGCGATTCCGGGCCGACGGCGGGTTTGAAGACACCGGGGTCAATCTCTTTACGCTCGCCAACAGCCTCTGGTCCTACGGTTCCATGGTCGCGCTGCCGATCTTCCAGGGCGGGTATCGCCGCGCGCAATTGCAGCAGGCGTGGTCGGCCTACCGGGAGACGGAAGACCGCTATCGTTCGACCGTGCTGAACGCCTTTCGTGAAGTGGAGAACGGTTTAGCCTTGACGAACCGGCTGACCCTCGCGGCCGAACGGCAGGACGCCGCCTCCGAGCCTTTATGAAGACGCAAGACCTGACCTCCGAGCTCTATCAAGGCGGGCTGGCGTCCAGTCTCGAGCTCATTTACGCGCAGGTCCAAACGCTCCTGGCGCGCATCGACGCGGTGCAAATCAAGGCGGATCTCCTGAAAGCCTCGGTGGCCCTGATCCGGGCGCTCGGTGGAGGCTGGAACCGGGATCAGTTGCCGACCGATGAGCAAATCCAGCCCTTCGGGACGTTGCAATACGTCAACCTCGACAAACCGCCGCCTGCCGGCGGCATCGATGTCAATGCACCCAACAACTGGGTGAATAATGATCTGACCAAGCCTCCTGCCCCTTGACCGGCCCCCCCCTCGGCGCATGCTCGGCTGGCCGCTCGCAGGCTGGCAGCCAGCCTAGCCCACATTATTCATGACCGCTTCTACTGCAACTGCCGATACGCCGCTGCGACAAGCTGGCATGCGGCGGTGCGGCATGCCAGCGGGCAGGCTCACCCCTCGCGGCCTCCACGTCCTGTTGCAAGGACGCCTCGGCCGCTCGGGGCTCCGCGTGCCCGTCTCGCTTGGCGTCTTGGCAGTTTCGTCACGAACCGTCATGAATAATGTGGGCTAGACCCGCGCGACTTCTCCCGCTGCTTGATCCGGCGCCGCCGACCCCCTATACTCTGATTCCGTGCACTCCATCCGATCGCTCTCGCAGTGGTTTCCGCCCATGCGCAGGCTCGTGACACCTCTGGCCTTCTGCATCACAGTCTCGCTCCTTGCCTGCGCCACCAACCCATACACCGAGCGGCACCAACTCCTGCTGCTTCCGGAATCCGAAGAAGTCCACCTTGGCGCCCAGGCCTACAGCCAGCTCCAACAGGACCCGAATGTCCGGTTCTCCCAGGATCCGCGCGAGATCGAGCCGGTCCAGCGGGTCGCCTCCCGCATCATCGAGGCGGCCAAACAATCGAAGTACGCGGAGCGGGCCAGGCGGTACGACTGGGCGGTAACGGTCATCAAGGACGACAAGACCTTGAACGCCTTTGCGCTCCCCGGCGGCAAGATCGCCGTCTACACCGGCATCTTTCCGGTGGCCAACAACGAGGCGGGACTGGCGGCTATCCTGGGCCACGAGGTCGTCCATGCGCTGGCTCGGCACGGCGGCGAGCGGATGAGCCAAGGCGTGTTGACGCAGGTCGGGCTCCAGGCCGTCAATCTCGCGCTCGCCACCCAAGGCGGCGACCCGGTCATCCGCCAGACCACCATGGCCGCGCTGGGACTCGGGGCCAACGTCGGCATCATCCTGCCGTTCAGCCGGGCGCACGAATCCGAAGCCGATTACATCGGCCTGCTCCTGGCCGCAGAGGCCGGCTACGACCCCCGAGAGGCCATTCGGGTGTGGGAGCGGATGGAGCAGCTCTCCAAAGGTCAGCCGCCCGAGTTTCTCTCCACCCACCCCAGCCACGGCACACGGATCAAACAGCTCGAAGGCTGGATGGCTGAAGCCCTCTCGCATTATCGGCCCCGCCCCGGTGACCGGCAGGTCGAGCTTCCCCCTATCGGGACCCGGTAAGCGTACCCGCCGGTCGGCAGGCCTTGCGGCGACGACGTGGCTGTCGCGCCCTCGACCCATTGCATGATTAAGAGCAGAAGAGCAAGGGATATCCCGGAGCGGCCCAGGTGAGCAAGGAATGGAGCATCGCTATGAAGAGCCTCAGAAGCCTGTTCTTGACAAGCGGCAACCGACTGGGATTGGTGATGAGCCTGGCCGCGGGAGCGGCCGGCGGGGCCCTGTCCGCGCTCCTGATGCTCGGCCCGCCGGCCGGCGCCGAGGATCAGCAAAGGCAAGCGGCGAAAGTGCTCGCCGCGGAGGAGTTCCGCCTCGTGGACGCGACGGGGCGCGTCCGGGCGCTCCTGGCCTTCTCCCCCGACGGAGATCCTTATCTCGCGCTGCTAGACCAGCGCGATACGCAACGGGTGTGGCTCGGGCTCGCCCAGGACACGGGGCTTGCGGTCCGAGACCCGGATGGCAAGACGCGCCTGGTCCTCAGTCTCGACCAGGCCGGTGAGCCGTCCTTGGTGGTCAGGGACCGGGAGCGGCGGTCGCGCTCGTTCCGCCCCTAGCCCGGGCGAGCTGGCTTCCCGAGGGCGGCAGTCCCCTCTCAACGGGCCAGTCACTCAAGACTATTGACTCGTGCCTAGGATTTCCTAGGATAGGGCCCGGAACGTTCGTCAACCGGGAGGGCGTGATGGCGGGACCGCAGCAGGACGGGAAGCCGGACATGCCCGCAGAAGGGCCCCCGGAGCGACGCCGCGGGGAGCGGCGGAAGGCCGATCGGCGTCGCACCGATCGCGGCGGGCGCGACCGCCGGGTCGGAGACCGGCGTAGGTCCCGCCCACGCGCCGACGCCGGCTGACGCGGCGGCCTGCCGCCCGTTGTCATCCTGCGCATCGGGCGGCCCGGGCCACCAGCTCTCTCCGGATGCGCAGGAGCGCCAGCGTGTCCTGCCGGCAGTACTCCAGCAAGGCCGCGCGGATCCGTTCCTTCTCGATCCAGTCCGTTTCCTCGAACACCATCTCCTCATAGCGCCGCGCCGCCGTCGCGCCGTCGCGGATCTCCAGCCCATCGTAGCGCAAGTCGGCAGCGAGCGCGGGCAGGACCGCTTTGACCGACAGCGATCCGTTGAAGGCCGGGTGGTAATACTGATCCCGGATGACCTCCAAAAGATCCCACAGCCGGATCAAGACCTGAGCGAGGTCCCGCTTCAGCCGGGGAACGGCTTCGCCCAACCGTTCCAGGACGTCCCGCTCGGAGCTGGAATAGACGCAGATGCTGCCCGTCCGCCCCAGGCAGGCCAGCAGAGACTCCGCGAACTCCTCGCGCGGGTCCCGGGGCTCCGTGCAGAGGTAGCTCTCGTGCCGGATCGTCCCGTCTTCCTCTTCGATGTGGTCGGACCATTGCACGGGAACGGGCTCGAAGGGGCTGGTCCCGGGGAACCGCGGCACAGCGAGTCCGACGGCTTCGATATCAAGGTGGTGCACCGGATACCGCACCGACCGGAGCGCGGCGCGCAGGCCCGGGCCGATCCATTCGACATTCTCCTTCATCCGCCGCTGGAGCGGGGTCAGCTTCGTACCGGGGGGAATGTCGTCTATCGTCTGCACGCCGCTGGCTGCCAGCCGCTCCAGTCCGTGGCCGCCGTCGGACAGGTGAAAGATCCAGCGCGCGGGCTTGTCCTTCGTGCAATGCGCCCAGAAGGGGCAGTCGTAGGGCCGGTGACAGTGGGGGCCCGGCTCGACCGCCGGCGGCTCTGCCGCGCCCAAGGCGGCCCACACCTCCGCCAGACGGGCTTGGATGCGGGCGCCGCGGGCCTCTACCGCCTCCGTCACCTCTTCAAGGGCGAAGTACCGCTCGAGGTCGAGCGGCCCTGCCCCTAGCCGATAATCCGTATTGACGTGCATCAGCCAGGCGCCAGCGAGCCGCACTCCCGCGGCGCGCGCCACGGAGGTTTGAATCGCCAGGTCGTCCAGATGCACCGCCTTGACCCGGGCGGAGGCCTTCACCTCGATCAGGCGCCAGGCCGGCTCACCCGTCGTGCCGCTCGCCACCCGTTCCAGGATGTCCACTCGGACAAAGACCCCGTGGTGCTCGAACGCCGCTTCGAAGATGGCCGGCACACCTGGATCGCGCAGCAGCTCAGCGGTTCGCTGCACCGCCTCTTCGCGGCGGCCAGCGTGCGGCTCGACGAGCCGGCCGCCCGGGAACCGGCTCCGCGCCAGCCTGCCGACCTCCGTGCCCGTCGCGAGGAGCGCCCTGGTCGCATCATCGGGCGGCCGGGCGAGGTCCGGGGCGCGGATCTCCAGGAAGACCCGGCCAGGACCTTGGACTTCGTCAGGGGGACCATCCCAGTCACCGGCGGGACCGGATCAGCGGGAACGGGCCGCATAGCGGTAGACCAGGAGGGCGCTCGCCATTGGTCAGTGGTCATCGGTCAGTGACCCGTGACCATCTGTTTCTCTCCCCTTTGCGAGGGGCGCGTGTCTCTGCCTGGTCCGATCGTGATCTCGATGCGCGCGACCCCCTTGACGTTCGCGCAGAGATCGCCCAGGCCGGGGGTCACGAGGCGGAACGGCCCGCCTTTCTGCTCCGGAAACGGCCCGCCGTCCAGCTCATACAGCAGCACGCCGTGGGTCGCCGCCTGCTCCAGGGTGAGGCAGGCCGCGAACTGTCCATCACCCGCGTGAAATGTCGCGTGGGTCGCGCCGATGGCCAAGGCCGGAAGATCGAGCAGCCCCTTCACGCGGATGCCGGTCCCGCGCAGGCCCGGGATCAGGACGCCCACGTCCGGGACCTGGTGCTCCACCGGCAGCATGGCCAGCGCGGTCCGATCCAGCGTAATGGGCTGGAGCACGGCTCCGTCAATGGTCAGCAGGCCGGGCCCCCGGCGATCCCGCGAGGTGATGACCTTGATGATGGCGGTGAGCGCATCGTTCACCGGGGTCGGGATGCCCAGCTCCCGGGCCCGCCGGGAGACGTACCCGTTCAGGTGCTCGATCTCGGTCGGGCGGCCCGCCTTCCAGTCGTCGTACATGGAGGTATGAATGTCGCGAATCTCCTGCGACCAGCGGAGGACCTGGTCAGCGATGTCCGCGGCCAGCGGCACCTTGCAGCCCGCCGCGACCGCCGCGACCTCCCCGACGATCTGACGGATGACGGCGAGCGTCTCGGGATGGTCGAGCGCCTTGGCGACCCGGTCATCGATGACGACCGTCAGCGGGTTGAACACGCAGTTCCAGCACAGCTTTTCCCACTTGGTCCGGCGGATGTCCTCGGCGATCTGGCAGGGGAGACCGGCCGCCTTGAAGAGGTCGGCGATCGCGAGCAGGCGGGCGCTCCGATGCCCCATCAGCTCGCCGATCGCGACCGCGCCCCGCTTGTAATGCTCGATGACGCCGGGCTCGACGAGCTTCGAATAGATGAAGGCGACCCCGCCGACGACGCAGTCCCGCTTGAGGCGGGCCAGGATCCGGTCTTCGGCATCCACGCCGTTCTGCAAGGTCAGCAGCACGGTCCGGTCGGTCAGCACCGGCTCGATCTGGTCCAGCACCTCGTCCAGATCGTAGGCCTTGACGGCGAGGATGATCAGGTCCGGGGTCGGCAGCTCCCGGGGATCCCCCGCCGCCTGGGGGTGGACTGTCAACGTGCCCGTGGCGCTGCGGACGGTCAGCCCCCGCTCGCGGACCGCTTGGAGCGTCCGCGGGCGCAGGAGAAAGGACACGTGCGGGTTGTGCCGTGCCAGGTGCGCGCCGAAGAACCCGCCGACTGCGCCGGCGCCGACCATCATCACGTGGTGCATCAGATCCCCTCGGGAGCCATCAGCCTTAATCGTTCAGCCTTCCGGATCCGGATCGTGCTGACCCCGACGGCTGTGAACTGAGCGCTTCGATACTATAACAGAAAGTGACGTATAATCGGCAGCCATGGAGCGGGAGCAGGCCATCGCCACCCTGCGGGCGCGGCTGGCCGGCGCACGGGCCATCACCGTGCTCACGGGCGCCGGGATCTCCGCTGACAGCGGCGTCCCGACGTTCCGCGGGCCGGACGGTCTCTGGCGCACCTATCGCGCCGAGGACCTCGCCACCCCGGAGGCTTTCGCCCGGGACCCGAAGCTGGTCTGGGAGTGGTACAACTGGCGGCGCGAGCTGCTGGCGACGAAGCGTCCCAATCCGGCCCACGAAGCCCTGGTCGAACTGGAGCGGCGGGTCGAGCGCTTCTGGCTCATCACCCAGAACGTGGACGGTCTCCACCGCACCGCCGGCGCGACCAAGCTCTCTGAGATCCACGGCAACATCTGGACGGTCCGATGCACCGCGTGCAAGCGCCTCGCCGAAAACCGGGACGTCCCCATCGCAATCCCGCCGTTGTGCTCCGCCTGTGGGGGCCTGCTGCGGCCGCACATCGTCTGGTTCGGCGAGGCCCTGGAGGAGGCCGTGGTCGACCGGTGCATGGAGACCCTGAGCCGCTCCGAGCTGCTCCTGGTGATCGGCACCTCCGGTGTCGTCTACCCCGCCGCGTCCTTCGCTCCCATCGCCAAGGCGGCCGGGGCCTTCGTCACCGAGATCAACCTGGAGCCCACACCTCATTCGGATCTCGTGGATCTCTCGATCCGGGGACGGGCTTCGGAGATCATCCCCAGACTCCTGTAGGCTTGTCCCAATGAAAAAGGGCGGGCAGCCCGCGGGCTGCCCGCCCTCCTCCCGCCAGACCATCCGGCGGAGCTTACCATCGGCCGCGCTTGCCGCCGCTTCCGCCAGGACGTCCCCCGCCGCTGCGCGGCTCCTGCGGCCTGGCCTCGTTCACCGTCAAGGTCCGTCCGCCCAACTGGGTCGCGTTCAGGGCCTCGATCGCCCGGCGCGCCTCTTCGGCCGACGCCATTTCGACAAACCCGAAGCCGCGGGACTGGCCCGTGAATTTGTCCGTGATCACCCGGACAGACTCGACCGTGCCGTGCGCCGCAAACAGCTCGCTGAGCTGCTCCTCGGTGGCGGAATACGGCAAGCCGCCGACATAGATCTTCGAACCCATGAGGGGTTCCTCCTCTCGTTGGGATATTGTCTTTGACTCGAGAACCAGGGTACGGAAAGGAACGGGCCAAAGACGCAAGAAGCTGGGCGGCTTACGGCGAGCCTTCGCGCAGATTCCCGGGGCAACACAACATCCAGTGTGAGGTCTTCCTGTCTCCCGTTCCATCGCCAGACCCCGGGGCGCAGGAACAAGGTCACCATATACCAGGACCGGGAGAAATGCAACCTGCGAGTGGCCCGTCGCGCAGCTCTACGTCATTGCATCGAGCAGTGCCGGCAGCTCGTCCAGCGACCGGATCCCCAGGACCACGGGGCCGCCTGCCGGGCCCTGCGGCGCGGCTCGCCGCTCAGGGTCCACCAGCACCGCGGTCATGCCCGCCGCCAGCGCGCCCTCGGCGTCCTCGCGCAGGCTGTCCCCCACGTGCACGGCCTCGTCCGGATCCACCGCGTGCTTGTCCATGGCCGCTCGGAAGAGCCGGGCCGCCGGCTTCGCCGCGTGCGCGAGGCTCGAGAGCGTCACGGTGTCGAACAGGTCCGCGAGGCCCAGCCCCCGGAGGACGGAGAACAGCCGGGTGTCGAAGTTGGAGATGATGCCCAGCTCGAGGCCGTTGTCCCGCAGCGCTTTCAGGACGCCGAGCGTTTCCGGGTAGAGCGTCCAGTGCCGCGGCCCGTCAAAAGCCTGGAACACGTCGTCGAAGTAGTCGTCAAAGCCCTCGAACAGGCCGACGCGATAGAACACGCTGTGGACGATGTCGAACCACCAGAGCCGCTCGCACCGTTTGATCTCGGCGGGGTCGCGAACCGCGAAGACCGGCGGCGGCGCGTCGTGGAAGGCCCGCGCGAACGCGTCGTCCACCGCCGCTACCAGCTCTGGTGTCCGCCGGACCCCGTACTTCTCAGCGTACTGCAGGTAGATGTCGCCGACGGATCCATTGACCCGGAAGAGGGTACCAGCCGCGTCGAAGAAGACGGCCCTGATCCGGCTGCTCCTGTTGCTCATGCGCGCCACGTGCCTCCGCGCGGGGCCCATTCTATCCACTGGCTCAACGGGCCGTCAAAGCGAGTCCGCTTCCTTGACAAGGCCTGGGTCGTCTGCTAGCTTCGCTGACGGTCATTCCGTCTGGTGGTCCGTCGGGTCGGATGGTCGGCCAGGCAGCGGGCAATGGCAATTGATGAGCGCAGTCCTCTTCGTCATTGATGCGAGCCCGGCGATCCAGCGGCTCGTCCAGGAGGCGGCGCGGCTGGCCGATTGCGACCTGGTCGCCTTCAAGGACGGCCTGACCGCGTTGGAAGCGGCGCCGACCCTGAAGCCGGAACTGATCCTCGCCGACTACCACATGGACGGCATCGGGTTTCCGTCGTTCTGCCAGCGCCTCCGGAGCGGCGGGGAGGCGGCGGAGACCCCGATCATCGCGTTCATCACCTTCTCGGATCAGCTCGACGAGGGCCTGCTCCGCTCGTTCGGCGTCAAAGCCCTGCTGACCAAGCCGCTCCATCCCGACCACCTGCTCCAGACAATTCGGCGTGTGCGCTCGGGGCCGCCGCCCCTCTCGAAGCGCGAGGAGGCCGCCGAGCAGCGGATTTCCCTCGCCTCATCGGCTCAACGGCTCTTCGGAACGCCGGCTCAACGTCCTACCGTGGAGAGTCTCTCCAAGGCCGGCGCCGACCCCGTCGCGCCACGGATCGCCGCCGATGCTGCTCCTTCGCAGCCCCCCGACCGGCCTGTAGCGGCCGAGCCCTCGCTCGAGCAGATCGTCCACGACCTCGCCGCGCACCTGGCCCGCACGGCCCGGGAGCAGGCGCAGCAGGAGGCGGCACGGCTGCTGCCGGACCTCGTCGTCAAAGAAACCCGAGCGCACCTGCTCCGGACAGTCCAGGCGGAGCTTCCCGCCCTGATCGAGGCCGCGGTGCCGCGCGAGCAATTGACGCACCTGGTCCAGGAGGCGCTCCGGCAGCTTCTCCCGGACCTGGTGAAGCAGCAAATCTCGATCTTCGAGCCGACGATCCGGCAACAGCTTCAGGAAATCGCCCGGCCCCTCGCGGAGCGCGTGACGGAGACCCTCACCCGGGAACTCGTGGACCCCGCCGTCCAGCAGCACCTGGGAGGCGCCCTGCGCCAGCAACTCGGGCCCATCGAGACGCTCGTCAAGGAAGCGGTGGAGGTGGCCGTCTCGCACTATACCGGGCCAGCAGCCGAAGCCGCTGTGCGCGAAGTGGCGGGCGAGGTCACGCGGCAGGCAGCCGAGCGGATCGTGCGGGAGATCGTGCCGGACCTCGCCGAGGCGGCGATCAAAGAGGAAATCGAACGACTGACGGCGTGAGCACGCTACCGTCAGCTCAGCGCTTCACGCGCTTGGTCCGCCGCGCCCGCGCCAGGGCCCTAAGCCGCTCCTGGTTCTTGCGGTGCTTCCTCCGAACCTTGCGGTCCTTCTCGCGTCCCCTGGCCATAGCCTCGGCTCTCCTTTTCAATGGCGTCCGATGAGTCCCCGACAGGGGGCGGCCTTCGGGGCAGGACTGCGCGCGGACGGGCGACTGTATAGCACATCGCGGGACCCTGCACAAGCACGCCGCCCGCGATCCACGCCGTGACCCCCTTCGCCACCCGCGACCCTTCGCTCCCCGCGCCTTGCGGGCCCTCAGGACACATGCTAAGATACGTGACCACTTGCAATGCGCTCTGGTCCATGCCTCTGCGCCAACTCGAGAAGACCTATGACCCCGTACAGGTCGAGGAACGCTGGTACCGGTTCTGGACCGAGCGGGGGTATTTCCATGCCGCCGTTGACCATCCTGGCAGCCCCTACACCATCGTCATCCCGCCGCCGAACGTCACCGGCTCCCTCCACATCGGTCACGCGCTGAACAACACGATCCAGGACATCCTGATCCGTTGGCGTCGGATGCAAGGCCGCAACACGCTCTGGCTGCCCGGCACCGACCACGCGGGGATCGCCACGCAAAACGTCGTAGAGCGCCAGCTCCTGGCGGAAGGGACGACCCGGGAGGCCCTCGGCCGCGACGCCTTCATCCAGCGGGTCTGGGCATGGAAGGCCAAGGCCGGCGGCACGATCATCCTGCACGTCCTCGTGGACGGCGTCGTGGCGGGCGCGATCGGACTCGCCGACGAGATCCGCGCCGAGTCGCGGGAAGCCGTCGATGCGCTGCACGCCCTCGGCAAGCGGGTGGTGAT
>CAZTUO010000011.1:20772-26483 GCA_964616355.1 uncultured Nitrospira sp. | reverse complement strand
CCGGGCGTCCAGGTTGGACAGCGGCTCGTCAAAGAGGAAGAGCTTGGGCTTCCGGACGATCGCGCGCCCGATCGCGACCCGCTGGCGCTGGCCGCCCGAGAGTTCGCTGGGCCGGCGGTTCAGCAGGGGGGCGATGTCGAGCAGCTCCGCCACCTCCGCGATCCGCGCCTCGATCACCGCGCGCGGCTCGCCGCGCATCCGGAGCCCGAAGGCGAGGTTCTCGCGGACCGTGTAGTGCGGGTAGAGCGCGTAGTTCTGGAACACCATGGCGATGTCCCGGTCGCCCGGCGAGCGGTCGTCCACAGGGACGCCGCCGATGAGCACCTGGCCGCCGCTCTGCGGCTCGAGCCCCGCGACGATGCGGAGCAGCGTGGACTTGCCGCACCCGGAGGGGCCCAGCAGGACGGCGAACTCCCCGTCCTCGACCCGGAGTGAGACATCCTCCAGGGCCGCGACGCCGCCGAAGGACTTCCGGATGCCGCGCAGCTCCAGTTCCGCCATCGCTCACCCCTTGACCGCGCCGGCCGAGAGGCCCGCGACGATCCGGCGCTGGAACAGCACGACGAGCAGCACCAGCGGGAGCGTCGCGAGCACCGAGGCGGCGGCCAGCTCTCCCCAGGGCATCGTGAACTCGCCCTGGAACAGCGCGATTCCGACCGGCAGGGTCTGCAACTCCGGTCGCGTGAGGATCAGGAGGGCGAAGAAGAACTCGTTCCAGGCGTAGATGAACGTCAGGATCGCCGTGGTGAAGATCGCAGGCGCGGCGAGCGGGAGCAGGATGAAGTGCAGGGTCCGCCAGGGGCCGCAGCCGTCCACGCGGGCGGCCTCCTCCAGCTCGACCGGCAGCGCCTTGAACGACGTCGCGAGGCTCCAGACGACGAGCGGCAGCGTGAGCGTCACGTAGGGGAGGAGGAGGCCCCACCGGGTATTCAAGCCGCCGAGGCGGTCCAGGAGCCGCCACACGGGCCCCGCGATCGCGATCTGGGGAAACATCGAGAGGCTGAGCAAGCCGCCGAGGATCCACCGTGTGCCCGGCAGGCGGCGCCGCGCCAGCGCGTAGGAGGCCGGGAGGCCGATGGCCAGCGCCAGCACGGTCGTCAGGCCCGCGACGATCACGCTGTTGGCGAGGTAGGCAGTGAGATGGTCCGTTCCCAGGACGGACCGGTAGAACTCCAGGCTGCCGGAGGGCCACCAGGTCGGCGGGACGGTCTCCACCTCCTGCTGAGTCTTCAAAGAGGTCAGGAGAAACCAGAGAAACGGGAACAGGCTGCCGCCCACGGTGAGCAGGATCCCGAGGCCGAGCAGGAGTCGTCCCGTCATCGTGGCTCCTTGGCAAGGAGGCTTGAGCCCACCACCCGGATGTAGCACAGCGAGAGGACGAAGATCGTGAGGAAGACGGTGACGGAGACCGCCGCGCCGTATCCCACCCGCCCCTCGGCGAACAGGGCCTGGTAACCGTAGACCTGGAGCACCGTGGTCGCCCCGCCAGGCCCGCCCTGGGTCATGACGAAGACCAGGTCGAAGACCCGGAACGCGTCCATCGTCCGGAACAGCAGGGCTAACAGCAAGGCGGGCCGGAGGAGCGGCAGCGTGACGTGCCAGAAACGCCGCCAGCGGCCGGCCCCGTCGAGCCGCGCGGCGTCGTAGAGGTCCTCCGGAATCGCTTGCAGCCCCGCCAGGATGAGCAGGCCCGCGAAGGCGGAGGTCTTCCAGACATCGGCCAGCACGAGCGCCAGAAAGGCGAAACCCGGATAGGCGAGCCAGGGGACGTAGTCGGCCACCCGATCGCCGAACAGGAGCAGGTTGGCGAGCCCGAACTGGTCGTTGAAGATGTAGCGCCACATCTGCGAGGCCACCACGGTGGGGATCGCCCAGGGGATCAGCGCTGCGGCCCGTACCCAGCCGCGGCCGGGGAATCGCTCGTGAATCACGAGCGCGAGCCCGAGCCCCAGCGCCACCTCCAGCACGGTCGAGACGAGCACGAAGGCGAGCGTGACCGCGAAGGCCTGCCGCGCCGCTGGATCGGCGGCGAGCGCGCGGTACTGCTCCAGCCCCACGAAGGGCTCGCCGAGCGAGGGAACGGCGAGCACGATCCGGTGGAGGCTGAGAATGAAGGACTCGGCCACTGGATAGAGGGCGAACAGCCCTGTGCAGAGGAGCGCCGGGGTCACCATGACCCAGCCGGCGCGGGTCTCGCCGGCGGGCCTCATGGCCCACCTCCCATCAACGCGAGCAGGCGGGCGATCTGCCGGTCGGCCGTGGCCGCCTCGCCCGCGAGGTCCACCTCCCGGAAGGCGAGCGCGCGGCTGAAGTAGCGCTGGAGCAGGTGCGACAGGGCGGGATAGAGCGGCGTGCGCGGCCGGGCCGTCGCAGCCTGGAGGGCCGACCGGAGGGCCGCGAACTGCGGGTTCGCGCGCCGTACCTCCGGCTCGTCGAAGAGGGCGGCCCGGGAAGGCGCGATCCCCGCCCGGACCGCGAAGAGCCGCTGGATCTCCGAGCTGGCGAGGAACCGGAGGAAGGCCCAGGCTGCCTCCGGGTGGCGTGACTCGGCATGGATGCCGTACAGCCACCCGCCGAGCGCCGCGGCGCGCTGGCCGCCCGCGAACCGCGGCAGCGGCGCGACGGCGACTCGGCCCGCGACCGTGGAGCGGGCTGGATCGTTCGCGATCTCCCAGGCGTAGGGCCAATTCCGGTGGAAGACCGCGTTGCCCCGGACGAAGGCGGCCAGCGACTCCGGCTCCTGATAGGTCAGCACGGCCCGGGAGGCCACCCCGGTCAGCAGCCGATCGCGGACGAACCGGACGGCGGCGAGCGCCTCGGGGGCGGCTAACATTGTCTGGAGGCCGTCCTCGGCGAGCAACCGCCCGCCGCCGCTGACGATGAACTCGAGCAAGTTGCAGACGAGCCCTTCGTACTGCTTGAACTGGCCGGTGTACCCGCGGAGCGCGGGGTGCGTCGCGGCCTCGCTGGCCACGATCGTCTGCGCCTGGTGCACCAGTTCCTCCCAGGTCTCCGGTGGTGCGAAGCCGTACCGCTCGAGGAGGTCGGCGCGGTAGTAGAGCAGCCCGCCGTCAATCCGGCTCGGGACGCCGTAGAGGCGGCCCCGGTACCGGCCAGCCTCGATGGCGGCGGGCAGGAACGGCGCCTGCTCGGCGGGCCCAAACCAGTCGTCGAGCGGCCGCACCCAGCCGGCCGCTGCGAACTCCGGCACCCAGACCACGTCCATGAAGAAGAGGTCCACTGCGGCGTCGCGGTTCTTGAGCTTCTGGGTCAGGAGGTCGTGGTAGGCCGTCGAGGAGTGGGGCGCGATCTCGCGCAGGATCCTGATCGCCGGATGGGCCGCGGTGAACCGGGCGATCGCCTCGTCCCAGACCCGCGGATGGTCCGGCTTCCAGGAGATGAACCGAAGCTCGGTGACGGGGGCGGCCCCGGCGGGCGCGTCGGCAGGCACCGCGCCGGGCATCAGAATCAGAAGCAGGCCGCCCACCCAACCTGCGAGCGTCTGGCGTAGGCGCATCGTCGGCTCTCCCCCGCCCACCTTACACCAGCCGCCGGGCTTGCGCAAAAATCCCCGGGGCGGGAGGGGGCGGGCTAGTCCTTCTCGTCGAGCCGGCTCAGGCGGACCCGCGCGAATTCCTTCAAGGACTCGTAGGTTTCCTTGTCAATCTTCTTGCTGGCGAACAGGCGGGAGGCCTCGCCCTCGACGGCGAGCACGGCGTCCTTGGTGCGCGCGCGCTCCAGTTGCCGGACCAGCGGCCGGCTGCGCCAGCGCCCGGCGAGAAAGTGATAGACGGCCAGGCTGGTGCCGCAGATCGAGAACAGGGCCAACATGAGGTCGTGGTAATGCGCGATGAAGTCCAGGAGCCCGGCGGGCTCGGGCCGGTCCTGGTAGAACGCCGTCGCGCCGGGGTGCGGCGGGTAATAGTAGCGCTGCGCGAGCTGGTTCGCCTTCGAGAGCGGCACCAGGAACTGGAACGAGGACCCCAACTCGTGGGAATGCAGAAAGACGGCCTCGACGATCCGGTAGGCCTCCCGATCGCTCAGCGTGCTGCTGCCGATCAGCACCTCGTCCACGGCGAGGGTCTTCGTCTCCTTGGGGGGGAACTTGGCGGGCGCGGGATAGCTGGCCGTGGGGATGCTGGTCACGTCCAGGAAGGGATGCGACCGGTGGATGCCCTCGGCACGGTCCACCTCGAGCAGGGCGAACCGGCCCTTGCCGGCCAAGTCCTTGACCGCTTCCGTACCGTAGGCCGTGAGAAAGATGGCGATCTGGATCTCGTTGGCTTCCAGCGCCTCTTTGGCCCGGTCGAAGCTCCAGGCGTGCCCGACGACCGCCAGGTCCACCGGCCCGTCGGGGCGTCCGTCGAGATCGGTGATGAACCCGTAGTGGTCGAGCACGAGGCTCGCCACCTTCCGCGTCCCGTTGCCCTCCGCCCCGATGAAGGCCTTGACGGGCGTCTGCTTGGCGAGGCTCCGGATCTCGGTGAGCGTCTTGAGGTCGCTCAGGGACTCGAGCGTAGCGGAATCCTTCGCGCCCTTGAACCCGATGTCCCGGCGGGCGACGATCTTCAGGGGGGAGCTGAAGAGCTGGATGAGCGTCCGGATCTCGATCGGCTCGGGCGCTCCCGGTCCGCCCGCGCCCGCGGCCACGTTCTGCTTCTGCAGCTCGATGCCCTCTTCGGCCAGCGCGAGCTGCGCCTGCCCCTGCCGAATGCGCATCACGTTCTCCACGGCGCCTCGGGACGCCAGGTTGGCGAAGACGATCCGCCGCCCGCGCGGGAACCCGGGAAAGGCCTCGTTCAGGATGTCGGCCAGCTCGTCGCTCAGGTTGGAGTAGACGCCGCCGGGGTCGCCGGACGAGATCGTCATCGAGGTGGCGGGCGTGCCCAACCCCAGGTACCAGAGGCACAGGGCGAGGATGGCGGAGACCGCGAGGCTCCAGATCAGGGCGCGCCGGCGCTCCCGCCCTTCGCCCTCGGCGCGTTCCTGTTCGGGCGTCACGTCCGGTGCGTCCATGGGGTGCCTCTCCCCTGCGAAGCGGCCCGCGGTGTAACACGAGCGCTAGGCCGCTGCCCATGGTCCCCTTCGTCAGGTTGGTCAAGGAGTCGGCGAGCGGGTGAGGGGCGCGGCTAGCCGCGCAGCGGGGTGTTAGCTGGTCGCGCCGGCTTTCGCGCGCGCCATCATCTTGCAGTAGGTGCAGGTCGCGCCGGTCGTGGGCTGCCCGCAGGTGGCGCAGGGGCGGAGCACGGCCCGGTCCTTCTCGGCCATCGAGGCCTCAGTCGTCTGCGCCTGCCCTGGGGCCTGTCGCAGGGCCCGGGCCTGCCGCTCGAGGAAGCCCCAGTAGAAGGCCTGCTTGGTCCCCGGCGACTCCATCTCGAGGCGGTTGAGGACGTCCTTGTACAGGAGCATCTTGGAGCCCTTGGCCATGGGGCATTCCTCGACGATGTAATCCAGGCGGTTCAGGACGGCGTAGGCGGCGATCTCGCGCTCGGTCAGCCGGTAGAGCGGCTTGACCTTCTTCGCGAAGCCTTCGACCGAGGCGGGCAGCACGGGGCCTTGCTTATCCAGGTACTCCTCCTGCCAGTGCAGGAGGTTCCCGAGCAGGCGGGCCGCCTCGTCGTCGAGGTTGTGGCCCGTCGCCATGACATCGTAGCCGTGGGCCACCGCCGCCCGGTTGAACTGGTACCGCTTGATCGTGCCACAGGTGGAGC
>CAZTUO010000011.1:16777-20716 GCA_964616355.1 uncultured Nitrospira sp. | reverse complement strand
TGGATCAGGAGCTGTGCCCCGTGGGCCCTCGCCGTGGTCTCGGCGAACCGCTCCACCTTCTCGCGGGACTGGGCCGAATAGCCGGGGATGCCGAGGTCCACGTACAGCGCGTCGGCGCGGTAGCCCAGCTTCAGCAGGATGTCCCACAGGGCGAGGCTGTCTTTCCCCCCGGAGACCGCGACCAGGATGCGGTCGTTCCGCCCGAACATCCGCTCGCTCTTGATCGCGCGCGCGACCTGCTCGTGGACGAACCCGTTGAAGCAGGGCGAGCAGAACGCCGCGTTGTGGCGCGGCAGCCCGATCACCGCCTTCGTCTTGCACTTGATGCATCGCATGAATCGCCGTGACGGGTCACAGGGGACAAGGGACAGACTTCCACTCGCGTCCCGCGTCCCGCTCCGTCGAACCGCCGGAGATGACCGGCCGCACCTCGACCAGGTCGTCGTCCCGCAGCCACTCGTCCTCGGTTACGAGATCGTCGCCCCGGATGACGAGGTGCGCCTCGGGAATCAGGTTCAGCTCGCGCAGCAGCTCGCCCGCGCGCTTGGGCCCCTTGACCTCGACGTCCCGCTCCGGATGGCTGAGGTGCACCTTCACAGGGCGATGATACGCTGAGCGCCGACGCGGGGCAAGAGGCGCTCCGGTCGGTGGGCCGGGGGCCGGGGTCGGTGCAGCGGCGTCTTTCCGCACCGACCACGGACCACGGGTCTTTGGGCGAGTCAGAGGTCTGCGTCCCGCAGGAACGTCGCGGCCTCCTCCGGGGCGACCGGGTTGATGTAGAAGCCGGTTCCCCACTCGAAACCGGCCACCTGCGTGAGCTTCGGGATCAGCTCGATGTGCCAGTGGTAGAAGTCGCCGGTCTTCTCATGCAGCGGCGAGCTGTGCAGGATGAAATTGTACGCCGGGCGGGCGAGCACCCGGTCCTGCCGCCGGAGCACCTCCGAGAGCATGCGGGCGAGCAGCTCGAACTGGGTCTTCTGGCTCTCCTCGAAGTAGGCGGCGTGCCGCTGGGGGAGGATCCAGGTCTCGAACGGGAAGCGCGGGGCGAAGGGGGTCACGCAGAGGAACTCCGGATTCTCGGCGACGAGACGGGAGCCGTCGGCCTGCTCCTGCCGGATGATGTCGCAGTAGATGCAGCGCTCCTTCTGGTGGTAGTGCGCGCGGCAGCCTTCGATTTCGTCCGTGACACTGGTCGGGACGATCGGCAGCGCGATGAGCTGCGAGTGCGGATGCTCGAGCGTCGCGCCGGCGGCCGCGCCGTGGTTCTTAAAGACGAGGATGTATCGGAGGCGCAGATCCCGCTTCAGGTCCACGATGCGGTCGCGGTAGGCCCAGAGCACGTCCTCGATCCGCTTGGCCGGGAGGTCGGCCAGGCTGGTCTTGTGCTCGGGCGTCTCGATGATGACCTCGTGCGCGCCGATCCCGTTCATGCGGTCGTAGAGCCCGACGCCCTCCCGGCCCAGCTCGCCCTCGATCTGGAGCGCCGGAAACTGGTTGGGGACGACGCGCACGCTCCACCCTGGCTGGTTGGCCGGACTACCGGGCGGGCGGTAGGCGAGGATCTCCGGTGGCGTCAGCGACTCCTGGCCCGGGCAGAAAGGGCACTGGCCACCCGCGGCGGGACCCGCTGGCTGGTGACGAGTGAAATCGCCTGGCCGCTGGGCGGAGATGATCACCCATCGGCCGACCACCGGATCGCGGCGCAGCTCGGGCATGGCGTCAGACCCTCCACATGGTGGACTCGAAGTTCCGGTCGGGCACTCGGAGGCGAAGGGGGTGGTGGCACGGGTGCCGCTCCACTTCCAGCCCCTCCTGCGTGACGAGCAGGCTGAGCCTGAACTCCTGGCCCACCGAGAGGTCCAGAACCTTGAACGGTACCGCCAGCTCGATGACCCGTTGCCGGCGGATCGTGCCGATCCGGCCGGTCTCGACCCAGTGGCCGCCGGGTACGGCCGACCAGAGGGTGCACGCGTCCGGCCCAGGCGGGCCGAGCGGGAAGACCAGCTTGTGGCGGGCCGTCTCGGTGGCGATCTGAATGTCCACGGCGGCCGGTCCGGCTGCCTGGTCGGCGGCTGGATCGAGGCGGAGGAACAGGGTCTCGAGGTCGAACCCGAACAGGATCGCAGCGAAGCGCGACTGCCCGCGCCACATGGCGCCCAGCGGCGCGGCAGGATCAATGTGCCCGGCGCCGCGCCACTCGAAGAAGTCCGTGACCAGGCCGTCAATCACCGGGCGCAGCAGGCTGACGGGCCAGCGGATCGCGTCCGGCTCCCGAGCCCCCAGCACCGGCTCGCTGAGGAACTCCGGGACGGGGAGCCCAGCCCGCAGGAAGACGTTCCGGAGGTGCGTCCGGAACAGACGGTCAAATTCGGCCTTGTAGTCGGAGTGGAACTCGTCCCCGTACCACCAGAACCAGTCGCTGCCCTCGGCCGCGTAGAGTTCCTCCCAGGCGTTCCGGGCCTGCTCGGGCGCCAAGCCGGGGCTCGCCTCGGCCAGTCGGGCGCGCGTCTCGCGGAGATAGTCCCAGCCGCGGTTGTCCTCGGGGTGGCCGATCCAGATGCTGAAATCGGCGTTGATCCAGGAGCCCGAGTGGAGCCGCTCCAGGCGCATCGCCGGGGGGTGATGGGCCAGGGCCTGGCTGACCGTCTCGGTCTGCAGCACCGCGCCGTGAAGGATCTGCTGCGGCGGCTCGGCCAGGCGTCGGTAGAGGTCCATCAGGAAGGACTCGCCCCCGCCGGGGTAATGCTCCCAGGGATTCTCGCCGTCGAGGATGACGGCGACGAGCGCCTGGTCCCCGGGTGCCTGCCGCACCGCAGCCTCCACGCGGCGGAGCACGTCCTCGACCGCCGCGGCCGGCGGGGTCTTGGCGTACACGAACCCGAAGGCGTCGGACAGCTCGCGGTCGCGGAACAGGATGGCGACCTCTTCACCCGGCTCCCCAACCGTATAGGGCTGGTACAACGTTTCCGCGCGACGCCACGGGCGGTGCGCCGCCTCGAGCGAGCGCGCCAGCACGCCCTCGTCGGTGGCCAGCCAGCGCAGGCCCGTGCGGCGCACCATCGGAACCAGCTCGGGACAGACGGCGCCCTCGGATGGCCAGAGCCCGGCCGGCGGGCGCCCGAACACCTCATGGTGAAACGCGACGGCCCGCCGGAGCTGCGCCTCCGCGTCCTCCGGCGCCCGGAACCGCTGCGGCAGGGCGGCCTCCGGCCGCGCCCGGCGGGCGCATGCCGAGTCGATGAGCAGGGGGAGGATCGGATGGTAGAACGGCGTCGTGGTCAATTCGATCTGGCCGGCCTCGGCCAGGCGCCGGTAGAGGGGCAGAATCTCGCCGATCACCGCCCGCTGGAGGTCGAGCACCTCGCGCTTGTCCGCCTCCGTAAATCCGCGGTCCTGCAGGCGCAGCTCGGCGAGCCGCGGGTGCCGCGCGACGGCGCCGAACCCGAACCACGCGAGGGTGTGCCAGACCTGGAGATCGAGCAGTTCCTGCGTCGAGAACTGGCGCGCCACCCGCTCGAAGTCGAGCGCCCGGATGTCGGTGCCCCGCTTGAGCAGGAGATCGTGGTAGCGCGGCCAGGGGCGGACCATCGTGTCCCAGTTCGCGGCGAAGAAGTGGCGCAGGATGAACGCGCGCTCGGCCAGCGTCAGGTCCGCGGCCGGGCGCGCGGCATGCTCCAGGAACAGGTCGCGGCCAGCGCCGGCCGCCAGCTCCCGGAGCTGCAGGAGCAGCGACGGCGTGAAGTTGAACGTGGCCTTGACCGCGGGAACGCGCTCGAGGAGGACGGCCATGTCGAAATAGGCCTTGATCGCGTGCAGGCGCACCCAGGGCATCGTGGCGGCGCCCGTCGCCCGGTCTACGTACAGGGGCTGGTGCATGTGCCAGAGAAAACAGAGTCGGACCGTTTTCATCCGTGGCCTTTCGCTGGGTTGCGCTCGCGC
>CAZTUO010000011.1:0-16716 GCA_964616355.1 uncultured Nitrospira sp. | reverse complement strand
CGGGTGGGGGACGGCGGGCGGCGGGCGCGCCGCCGTGACCGGGCCATCAACTTGGCGAAGTCGTCGGGCGACACCGGCTGGCTGAAATGGTATCCCTGCAGCTCGTGGCACCGGGCGGCTTCGAGAAACGCGGCCTGCGCCTCCGTTTCCACCCCTTCGGCGATCACTTTCAGGTTCAGGCAGTGCGCCATGGCGACGAGCGCCTTCACGATGGAGGCATCGTCCCCATCGGCCGGGATCTCCCGGATGAAGGACCGGTCGATTTTCAAGCTGTGGATCGGCAGGCGCTTGAGGTAGCACAGGGCCGAGTACTCGGTCCCGAAATCGTCAATGGCCAGGTGAATGCCCATCTCGCTCAGGGCCCGGAGCGTGGCCATGATGCTGCCCCGATCCTCGATGAGGAAGCGCTCCGTCAGCTCCAACTCCAGATTGCGCGCCGGCAGGCCGGTGTCCTGGAGGATCCGCGCGACGGTCTTCGGAAAGTCGGCTTGCTCGAGTTGGCGCAGGGAGACGTTGACGGCGACGCGCAGCCGGGGAAAGCCCAGGGCATGCCAAGCCTCGGCTTGCCTGCACGCGGTGCGGAGCACCCATTCGCCAAGCGGGACGATCAACTGCGTGTCTTCCGCGATCGCGATGAACTCGCTCGGCAAGAGCAAGCCCCGGTCGGGGTGCTGCCAGCGGATCAACGCTTCCATCCCGACGATGGTCCGGCTGGCTGCCTCCACTAGCGGCTGGTAATGGAGCAGGAATTCGTTGCGCTGGAGGGCCGTCCGGAGCCCCGTTTCGATGGCCAGGCGCTCCGTGGTCGCCCGGTGCATCTCTGCCGAGTAGAACCGGACCGCGCCACGCTGGCGTTTCGCGACGTACATGGCGGTGTCGGCGCACTGGAGGAGGCCGTCTCCGTCGGCGGCATCGGTCGGATACAGGGCGATGCCGATGCTGCAGGTGACGAAGACTTTATGGCCTCCGATCATGAAGGCCGGCGCCAGGCGCTCCTGGATTCGGCGTGCAATGCAGGCCGCGTCGTCGGGACCCTGGAGGTCCTCCAGGATCAGGGTAAACTCGTCGCCACCCAGCCGGGCTAGCACGTCGTTGGCCCGCAGGCAATCCCGCAACCGCTGGGGCGCGGCCTGCAGCAGCAGGTCCCCCGTGCCGTGCCCCAGCGTGTCGTTGATCAGCTTGAAGTGATCGAGGTCCATGAACAGCAGGGCCAGGAGCCGGTCCGTCCGGCGGGCCCGCGCCAGGGCGTGGGTGAGCAGGCTCACGAAGAGCCGGCGGTTGGGCAGCTCCGTGAGCGGATCGAAGTGCGCCAGCTCGTCCAGGCGCGCCTGCGCCGCTTGGCGCTCGGTGACGTCGCGGATGGCCAGAATGGCGGTCTTCTCGTCTTCGCGGAAGCAGGTGCAGGCGCCGGCGACTTCCAGCGCCAGCCGCGCGCCGTTCTGCCGGAACTCATAGGTGTCGCGGCCCTCGAAGTTGCCGGCCAGGATGCGGGTCACCGGATGGTCTTCCGGGGGGAGCACGATCCCGTTCCGCTCCAGCGGCAGGAGCGTGGTCAGCTTGGCGCCCAAGACCTTGAGGTGCGGCCGGCCGACGAGACGGTCGCAGGTCGCGTTGCACCATTGGACGAGGCCGTCGCCATCGGTCCAGACGATGGCTTCCGCGATGGCGTCCAGCGCCACCTCCATCTTGCCCAGCGTCGCCCGGAGCGAGGTGATGAGCCCGTGCGTATCGGCGCCCATGCCCGGTCTCTCGGTCACGTCCGCGCCGCGAGCGGCCGGAGCGACGCGGCAAAGACCCACTGGCCGTCCTGCTGGTCCGCGGTGATCAGCAGCTCGACGGCGAGCTCCCGCCTGTCCCAGGCGACCAGCTTCAGCTCGAGCGGCTGGTTGAGCAATTTGGGCTGGCCGGTGGCCAAAAAGCGGGAGAAGCCCAGGTTGTGGGCGTCGTGCATGGCGCGCGGAATGATCGTGGTGAGCGGCTGGCCGACGAGGTCGTCGGCGGTCCACCCGAAGGCGCTCGTGAAGGAGTCGTTGATGCCGACAACGATCCCGCGATGATCCGCGCGCAACACGGGGACGTCGGCGTTCTGGCGCAGATCGGTGATGGTGGCCATGGCGAGCCTCCAAGTGCGATGGGGGGCCTCCTCGGGCGGAGGACCCGTTCCTGTGGTGCAACCCAGGGAAACCGGCCTCGAGCAGGGCGAGGACGGAGCACAGAGCCTCGCCACAGATTCGGAATGTTACCGGAAAACCTTGAGTAGGAATCCCTGAAGGATTAGGGGAGCGGCGCTACCAGGCGTAGGCTTCCGGGGCGGGGCCGCCAGGACCGGGGAAGATCCGGTCCAGCTCGGCCAGGGTGTCCTTGGTGAGGCTGATCGCCAACGCCCGGAGCGCTTGGTCAAGCTGCTCCACGGTCCTGGGGCCGATGATCGGGGCGGTCACGGCCGGTTGGTGGAGCAGCCAGGCCAGCGCCACATCGGCTGGCTGCTCGCCGAGCTTGCGGCAGAGCTGCGCGTAGGCCGCAAGCTGCGCCCGGCGTTCCTGCGCTTCCTTCTGCACCTCCTCCGAGGCCCGGCGGCCCTGGGAGGGAGGCGTCGCGCCGCCGGCGAGCAGCCCGCGGGCCAGCGGGCTCCAGGGGATCAGCCCGATGCCGTAGGCCTGGCAGGCGGGGATCACCTCGAGCTCGACCGTCCGCTCGGTGAGGTTGTACAGGCTCTGCTCGGAGACCAGGCCGAGGAAGTGACGCTGCCGGGCCGCCTCCTGCGCCTGCGCGAGGTGCCAGCCGGCGAAGTTGCTGCTCCCGACGTAGAGGATCTTGCCGTCCCGGTAGAGGCGTTCCATCGCCTGCCAGATCTCGTCCCAGGGCGTCGCGCGGTCCACGTGGTGCATCTGGTAGAGGTCCAGGTACTCGGTCCGCAGGCGGCGCAGGCTCGCTTCGCAGGCGCGCGTGATGTGGAGGGCCGAGAGCTTGGACTCGTTCGGCCAGTCGCCCATGCGCCCATACACCTTGGTGGCCAGCACGACCTTCTCCCGGCGACCGCCGCCCTGCGCGAACCAGCGCCCGAGGAGCTGCTCGGTGAGCCCCTCGCCGCGCCGGCCGCCGTACACGTCCGCGGTGTCGAAGAAGTTGATCCCGAGCTCGAGCGCCCGGTCCAGGATCGCGAAGCTCTCCGCCTCGCTCGTGTAGGGGCCGAAGTTCATCGTCCCCAGGCACAGGCGGCTGACCTGCAGACCCGAGCGGCCGAGGTGGACGTACTGCATGGCACCTATTCCTGTATGGCAGGCATCAGGGCATCTCAGGGGGCAAGGGGGGATCAAGGATCGAGTGTGTGCGCCGCTTCCAGCCTGTCCCGGAGATGGGCCGGGTCTCGCGCCTCCGATGTCATGCCCTGCCTGCAAAAATAACCTGGTGCGACCTCAAGATTTCATGGCGGCGGAACGGATTCCGAAGGCCCTCTTTTTCCACGAGGTCCACTTTTCGCCCTAACAGACCGGAGAGTTCTTCCTGCATATCCACAAGGTCAAAGAGCGAATGGCCGGCTTCAGGACTGACGTCACCAGCATGTCCACGTCGCTGTCGGGACAGAAGTCTTCGCGCAACACCGACCCGAACAGAGACAGCTCGGTGAGCTGCCACTTCCGGCAGAGCTCGGCGATGCGATCCTTGGGAATGTGTATATTGATCTTCGCGTTCATCAGTTGCTATCCGAAGAAGCGGCCAGAGAATTCCAGCAAGCCCGGCACCGACTCAACTCCGACACAACGCTTCCAGACTACGCAGGCATGCGTCCAAACTCGGAGCATTGGTCCGCGACATTTTAAGGTCCCAGTACTTGGTGATAAACAGTCGCATCTCCGACACATAGAGTTTTCCAACCTGAGCGGTTGAGTTCGGCTCAGGCACAAGACCTTCCCTGATCCGTTTGATTCGGGATTTTCTTGCGAGATTAACGATGGTCAGTTTGGGGTCAGGTACTTTCTCTGGATTGTGAGGCAACTTGGATAGATGAACGCTGAGAAACTTGGACAGATTGGAACGGTCGGCAAGGAGCCAGCTTTCAAGTTCGCGCACGACGATCCTGAAGAGCATGCCGGGGGAACGATTAGGCAGCCACTGAACCACAACCTGCGGAGGACAAGATATACGGGTATCCATTAAGTCAAGCAGAGCCAAATAATGGGCTCCTTGGGCAGCCTTGTTGAAGCTACTGATATTCTTTCTGATGTAGCCACAGCCTTTCTTCCCATAGATGGTGCCCACCACATGACCGGAAGCTTCGATAATGCGGATAGCGGCCGCCTCGTCCAGTACTCCCTCAACCAATGCATTGACAACTGTCATCGGTCAGGGAAGAGAGGCAGTTGCGCAAGTCCTTTGGGGGCCGACTTCGGAACGACCACGTCTGCGACAGAGAGGCCGCTTTCCAGGAGCCTACGTTCCTCGGGGTCCGAGGCGGGTGACTTCAAGAGGGTTCCTTCCGGACTTGGCTCCAAACGCAGAACCTCATGGGCACCGATGCTTTTGTCGGAGAGCACCTCTTCTGAGAACGTGCTGATGAAAACCTGCCGTTTGATCTTCCGGAGACGATTGATGCGCTCGATCATTTCAGGAAGGTGCCGTACGACCTCGGAATGCAGAGATAATTCAGGCTCTTCCATCAACAGCAAACCATCACCTTCAAAGAGAGACCAGAGTAATCCAAAGAGCCGCAGTGTCCCGTCGGAGAATTGGGCTTCGTTCTGCTTGCCGGCGTGGGGCCTCCAGTGCTCAAAAAGACCGATGAGGTGAGGGACTCCCAGGTGATCCCGTTCGACTGACAGCTCCTGAAGCTGTGGAGCCGCGATTTTCAACACTGCCAGGATCTTCTTGAGACGCGAGTCTCTGGTTCTGGGCTGCGTATTTTCTACTCTCTGAAGGAAGTCGCGCCCATATGGATCATTTTCGATGTGCTTCGGCGAGAAACCCTGAGGGTCCCGGACCACTTGAGGCAGAAGGTGCTGGTAGCTGACGTTCTGAAAGAAAGCCACGACCGGACGGAACTGACGGTTTGCTGTGATCTGCTCTAACGCGGTCTGAGTTAGCCGCGGAGTGTCTGCTAGGTCTTCTTCATCTGGTCTCTGAAGCAAGATTTCACCGTTGTGCTCGACGCGTTCTTCTTCTATCAGTGTGCGGCGTTGCTTATCCTGGTTGAAACTCAAAAGATACCGCCAGCCGCCCTTTTCAGTCCCTCCATTGTCTTCGTTTAACTCGACATCTAGAAGGATATGGGAATACCGTCGAGCAGCCAGGCAGCGAATCGCAGACACACCTCCACGCGCCTCTACAGCCTTTCTGAGTCCGCCGCCGGAGATGGTCAAATCTCGTAGAAATCGGAAGATGTCGAGAAAATTTGATTTTCCAGACGCATTGGGACCGACGAGGAATAGGCGGTGTCCGAGACGGGCCTCGCCCTTTTGAAAGTTCTTCCAATTCTCGATTCTCAAGTGCTGGACATACATTGTTCAGCTCCGAAGGCACCGATCGACCGGCGCTCGGTCCAGCCCGATTCAATCCGGCCAGTCTTGATATTGGAAAGAGTCGAAGCCGTACACTTCGACCTCGTCTTGCCCCTAAGAGTTCTCAAACTCTTGCCCGCCAGTCTAGCGAAAACAGCCTGAGAAAGCTACGCGGGAACCTGCGGACCGCCTCACGGTCGGCATTCGTCGGGAAGGCGCCGCACAACCGATTCGGACACTAACGAGGTCATGGGTTTTCCGGAACGGCTGGTCATGCCAGGTCAGGAAGGCCTCGAGCGCCTTTTCGGCCGCTTGCTGGCAATGGAAGACCGCATCCTCTATCAAGTGGCATACACGGTCCTGCCTTCTCGCACGATCGTTGAGGGGAGGGAGGCCTTCAGGTGGAACCGGCTGTCGAAGGCCTCGCGGGTCCAGCGGTCCGGGCCTGATTCGCCGCGGGCCTTTGAGCCGAAGAGGTAGAGGCGTTCGGGCTGAAAGGCCTCGGCCAAGCGCCGCACCATTTCAGCGAGGGTCTGGTCCTGACGCAGTAGATCGGAAGCCACCACGTCCATCTGCCTCCTCGAACGTTGGCTGATGGCCGCCATTATACCTATCCGCGACTGGAGCGCAAATCGGCGGGAGACAGACTGACGCGGGACGTGCCAGCGGACCGAGCGGGGTGACCGCCGACCCGGGCACGTTCAGAACGGCAGCTTGAAGCCGCCGGCCGCGCCTCCGCCGCTGGGCTTGGCGAGCTGGAGAAGGTCCTTGCCGAGGTTGAGCCGGCCGGCCAGCTCCGCGGCGATCCCGTCGAGCCCGCCCAGGCTGCCCCGGAGCTCGGCCAGCGGGCCGTTGACCTGCTCCATGATGGCGGCCTGGAGCTGGGCCTCGAATGTGGCGAGCTGAGCCCGGATCTGCTTGCCCACAGCCTCCTGCAGCACGCGGTCGAGGTCGGAGGAGAGCTGGACCTCGTACTGATCCAGCGTGCCGGTAATGCCGGCCTTCACGGAGAAGCCGTGGACGTCGGCGAGGGCCGCCTGGAGCGCCTGCTGGAGCGCGCCGGCGTCGGCCTGTGCGCCGCTCGCGATCCGGAGGGACTGGAGCCGCGCCGACAAGCTCGCCTCGAGCGCCTGCCCGGCGACCGTCGCCCGGAGGTCCAGATCTGCGGATCCCTGCTGCAGGGTCAGGGGCAAGTCCGGACCCGCGGCCAGGGTCAGCGCCCCGAGGCTCACGCCCCGGGCGAGGAGCTGCACCTCGTCCTTGGGGCTGGCTGGATGGACCCGGCTGAACGTGCCGGTGAGCTTGGCCGCCTGCAGGCCCCGGAGCTGCTCTCCCGCCAGCTCGAGGGTCAGCGGCGTGCCGAGCACGGCCTGGTCCGGCGTGATGTTCCGCACCACGCCCTTGATCGTCCCCTGCGGGATCTCGAGCGAGACCCGGGCGGTTCGGATCAGGAAGTCAGGGACCGGCGCGACTTCCTTGAACCGGACGTCGACGCCCGCGCCGCGCAGGGGCGTGACGACCTCGACCTCCGCCTGGCGCTCGGCGTTCCGCGCCAACACCGGCTGGAGCTTCCGGTACCAACGGAGGCTCGTCCGGGCCCAGTCGTCCAACGGGCCCCCGAGCACGGCGGCGCTCAGGTTGGCCAGGCCCTGCGGGGAAATCGCGTACTTGTCCCGCAGCCGGCGGAAGTCCGCCTGCGGCGCCTGCTGCGCCGCTTCCACCCGCTTCCGGAGCAGGGCGACCGAGCCCTCGAACTCTTTCTTGACGGCCTGGATCTGCTCGAGGTCGCGTGTGAGGTCCTTCTGGATGGCCAGCGCTTCGCCGGCTCCGCCCAGCAGGCCGCCGAGGCCGCCCTTCCCCGCCGCCTTCAAGCCCTCGAGGCGCTTCCTGTACCCGTCGAATGTGGCCTTGTCCGGCAGGGCCGCCAGCTGCTTCTGCCACCGGTCCTTCGCGGCCGCCACGTCGGCGCGCACGGACTCGACGAGCTTGACCGACTCCAGCGCCTCGCTCTTGAGGATCTCCCGCGGGTCGCGAAATTGCAGCCACGGGAGCGCCACGCCGGGGAGGCGCCCCGCCCGGCGATCCGAGGCCTGCTCGGCCGGCTTGACCACGGCCCCGGAGCTGGTCCGAGGGGTGTTGAGCCGGATGCCGTCCGCCGTCATCTCCTCGATAAGGACCTTGCGGCGGAGCAGGGGCAGCCCGTCCATCGTGAAGGCGATCCGGGCGATCTCCACGGCGTTGGTCATTGGCGCCTCGGGGTTCGTGACCTGAAGCCGGGTCAGCGTGAGGCCCAGCGGGAACAGCGAGAGGTCGGCGGCCTCCAGCTCCACCTTCGCGCCGACGAGTGCGGTGCCGGTCCGCTCGATCAGCCGCTTAATGGCGGCGTCCACGAGCAGGATCCAGACGCCGCCGATCCCCAACACGAGAATGAGGAAGGCTAGCAGCCCGGGCCAGCGGATCCAGCCCTTGAGCCGCGGCTGCTTCCGGGAAGCCGCGGAAGGGGTCGAGGATTGGCTGCCGGGCTCGGAGGCGCGCTCCGTCACAGGCCGCCTCCCCAGCCCGAGACGTTCTGGTAGAGCTGGTAGAACCGGCTAGCCGTGAACGCCTGCATGAGCCGGGTCTTGAGGACCCACTGCCTGACGCGCGCGCGGTACCGGCGAATGGCCCAGTGCAGGGCCGCGTAAAGGGGCGCGCAGAGCGCGAGCGAGACGACCAGACTGCCCATCACGATCGAGTTGTTGAACCGCTCCAACCGCCAGATCGTCGAGTTGTAGAGGGCGGTCCAGAGCCCCTCGAGCCACGGAGCGGTCAGCACGGCGAGCCCGACGCGGTGAAAGAGCGGGTCCAGCGCGAAGGCCAGCCCGGAGAACAGGCCCAGGGCCAGGAGAAAGGCCGAGAGGTTGACGCGGAGGAGCAGGACGAGGAACAGCACCAGCAGGTTGTGCAGGCTCCAGAACGGGGTCAAGCCGGCGAGCATCGCGAAGCAGAAGGCCAGGCTGATCTGCCCGGGCTCCGTCTCGGAATTGAGGACCTTCAGCAGGCTGGCGAGCATCTGGAGCATCGCAGGGGAAGGATACCCCGTTCCCCTAGCTTGCACAAGCACAGGAGCGACGGTGGCCGCGGCGTCACCGTACATCGTGACAACCTGGGCCATGATGCGTATAATGCGCGCGGGATGGCCACGATTCAGCCCTCGCCGCCGAAACAGGCCCTCGCGCCACCCGACCGCGCCCGGGTCGCCGAGCTCTTGCGCACCAGGTTGCCGTTCCTCGCCGAGCTGATCGCGATGGCGCCCCTGGCCGGGGACGCCTCCAACCGCCGCTATTTCCGCCTCGCGCTCGCTGGCGGACCGCCGGCCTCCGTGATCCTCATGCAGCTTGCCGCGCCCGAGGCCTTCAAGCAGTCCGAGGAGGCGGTCAGCGGGACTACGGGGCCGATCACGGAGCTGCCGTTCATCAATATCCAGCGGCACCTGGCCAAGGCTGGCGTCGCCGTACCGGCGCTCTACCACTACGACCAGGAGGCCGGGCTGCTCTATCTGGAGGACTTCGGCGACCTCCTGCTCGTCCAGGCCTGCGAGGGCGCGCCGGCCGAACGCGTCGCGAGGCTGTATCGGCGGGCGATTGATGGGCTCGTCCGGATCCAGGTGCAGGCGTCCGACCTTCGGGACGGCGGGTGCCTGGCCTTTCACCGCGCCTTCGACGTGCCCTTGCTGATGTGGGAGTTCGAGCATTTCCTCGAGTACGGGGTGGTCGCCCGGCGTCAGGCGCCGATGGCTGCGGAGGACGCGCAGGCGGTCCGGGCCGAGTTTCGGCGGATCGCCGAGCGGCTCGCGGCGGAGCCTCGGGTGTTCACGCACCGCGACTACCACTCGCGCAACCTGATGGTGTGCGACGCCGGTCCCCGCACGGACGGGGACGAGTCCGGCCGGCTGGGGGTGCTGGACTTTCAGGACGCGCTGATGGGGCCTGCCACCTACGACCTGGCCTCGCTGCTCCGGGACGCCTACATCGCGCTCGACGAGGCGCTCATCGAGGAGCTGCTCGCCTACTACCTGGACCGGATGGCCGCGGCGGGACGGCCGGTCTCCGACTGGGCGGGTTTCCGGACGCTCCACGACCTGACGAGCATCCAGCGGAACCTGAAGGCCGCGGGCCGGTTTGTCTATATCGACCGGGTGAAGGGCAACCCCAAGTTCCTCGCCGACGTGCCCCGCGTGCTGGGCTACGTCCGCCGCAACCTCGCCAAGTACCCGGAGCTGGCTGCGCTGCGCAAGCACCTGAGCCCCTATGTGCCGGAATTACAATAGCGAACAGCGCGCAGCGAAGGGCGAGCAGCAAGCCGGGGCTGTGGGCTCCTAGCTAGTCGCTGTTCGCTGAGTGCGACGCATGAAAGCGATGCTCCTCGCGGCGGGGCTGGGCACGCGCCTGCGCCCGCTGACCGACAGCCTCCCCAAGCCGCTCCTGCCGATCGCCGGCCGGCCGCTGATCGTCTGGACCCTGCTCCTGCTCCGCCAGCATGGCATCCGCGAGGTGGTCATCAATCTCCATCACCTGGGCCATCTGATCGAGAAGGAACTGGGCGACGGGGGACAGCTCGGCCTCCATATCGAATACTCGCGCGAGCCGGTGTTGCTGGGTACGGGTGGCGGGATCAAGCAAGTCGAAGCCTTCTTCGGCGGGGAGCCGTTCCTGGTCGTGAACGCCGACACCCTCCTCGAAGTGGATCTCGGCACGGTCGCGCGGCTGCATGAGGAGCGCGGGGCGCTCGCCACGATGGTGCTGCGCCACGACCGCGACATCGAGCAATGGGGGGTCGTGGAAGTAGCGGCCGGGCAGCGGGTGGTCCGGATCAACGGCCGGGGGCTGGCTGACCCCGGTCGGACGGAGCCGCTCATGTTCGCCGGCGTCCACGTGATCCACCCGCGGCTGCTGCGCGCCGTGCCGGCCGGCCGCGAGTCCTCGATCATTGACGCGTACGTCGGGGCGATCCGGATGGGCGAGCTAGTCGCGGGCTACTGCATGGAGGGCTACTGGTCCGATCTGGGGACGCTCCAGCGGTACGAGCAGGCTCTGCGGGATGTGGAGGGCGGCCGGATCAACCTGGCCGCGCGGGCGCGCGCCCCCCTCGGCGGCTGAGCCCTCCGCCGCGACCTGCTGGGCCAAGCGATGTCAGGCATGGCGGGCGGGCGGCGGCTGCGAGTGCTGCAGCGCGGTCATCAGGCGGGTCTTGCGGAGGGACATGAGAGCCAGTTGGGCCTCCGTGGGGGCCGGCGTCTTCCGTGAGCCCTGCGCGTGGGTTTTGAGGAACCGGTCCACGAGGCCCAGCGCCTCCTGGTACCGCCCGGTCCGCTCCAGCAGATCGGCCAGCCGCAGATAGCAGGCCAGGGCCAAGGGGCGGTCCCGGTGCTGCTTCGCATGCTCGATCGCAAACCGATACTGCGTGATCGCCAACTGCGGGTCTCGGCCCTCGGCACGGAGCGCCCCGAGGACGCAGAGGGAGACCTGATCCGCCACGGTGCCGCTTCGCCACGCCTGCGCGCCCTCCAGCAACCGGTCGAGCTGCTCCGCGGACAGCCTGAGCCGCCCCTGCGTTACGCGAAGCTGGGCCACCAGACGCTCGGCCTCCGGCCAGGCCCCGGCGAGCCCGATCGTCACGCAGCGGCAGCCGGCCGGGTTCGCGCAGCGGCCCTCGATCGGCGTGAAGTGCTTGCGTGCGAATAAGAGGGGCAGGAACGCAGTGCCGCTCGCGGCCCGACAGGCATCGCAGGCGGCGCCGTCGTCCGGTGTGAGATGGACGAGCAGCCGGACGCCCTCGCGGTTCAGGATGTCCACCGCCTTGATGCGTCCGGCCCGAACCTGGATCTCGTGCAACTGCCAGAGCAGGAGCAGGCCGAGGACGGCCAGCAGATAGGGAAGCGTATCCGGGATGGTCAGCATGTCCATGGCGAGGTCAGTGGCCACAGCCGGGTGTACGTCCTTTCTACCACGGGACCGCGAGCGAGCGAAGCGGAAGGGTGGTTTCCTGCAGAACTGCAGGACAGGGGCTCGGAGGTGAGCGGTCGTGGCAGGGGAAGTGCCCTGGTGGCAGACCGCGGTGATCTACCAGGTCTACCCGTGGAGCTTTCAAGATTCCAACGGGGACGGCATCGGTGACCTGCCGGGACTCATCGCGCGGCTGGACTACCTGAACGGCGGGCCCGAGAGCCTCGGCGTGGACGCCGTCTGGCTGTCGCCCATCTTCCCTTCGCCGATGAAGGATTTCGGCTACGACGTGGCCGAGTACTGCGACGTGGATCCCCGCTTCGGCAGCCTCAAGGACTTCGGCCGGCTGATTGACGCTGCCCACCGGCGCGGCATCCGCGTGATTCTGGACCTGGTCCTGAACCACACCTCCGATCAGCACCCCTGGTTTCTGGAGTCGCGTGCCTCCCGCACCGCGCCCAAACGCGACTGGTACTACTGGGTCGAGCCGCGCCGACGCCTCGGCGGGTGGTGGCGGACTCGGCCGAGCAACTGGCGGTCGGTCTTTGGCGGCCCGGCCTGGGCGTGGGACGGGAGGACCCGACAGTACTACTTGCACACCTTCTTGAAGGAGCAGCCGGATCTGAACTGGCGCAACCCCGCGGTGCGCGAGGCCATACTCGCGGTCGTGCGGTTCTGGCTCGATCGAGGGGTGGACGGCTTCCGGCTGGATGCGATCAACTGGATCGGGAAGGACACGAGCTGGCCGGACAATCCCCGGCGGCTCGGCCTGCGCGCCTACACGCGGCAGGTGCATCGCTACGACCGCGACCAGCCGGAGACGCACCAGGTGCTGCGCGCGCTCCGGCGTGCGCTGCGGGAATACCCGGAAGCCGTGCTAATCGGCGAGGCCTCCGCGGATACGCCGGGCGGGCCGGCCGTCTTCTACGGGGACGGGAGCGACGAGCTGCACCTGGCGTTCAATTTCCGGCTGCTCAAGTCCGTCTGGAGAGCCGCTCCGTTCCGGCAAGTCATCCGCGAGTGGGATCAGGCGGTGCCGCCCGGGGCCTGGCCCACCCAGGTCCTGAGCAACCACGACCAGTCGCGCCATCTCAGCCGTTACGGCCGCGGGACGGACGCGGCGGGCGCCGCCCGCCGGGCCCGCGCCGCGGCCTTGCTGCTCCTCACCCTGCGCGGCACGCCCTTCCTCTACTACGGCGAGGAGATCGGGATGCGCGATGTCCGGCTCGCCCGCAGCCAGTTGCGCGACCCCTTCACCCGGCGCTACTGGCCCTTCCTGAAAGGCCGGGACCCGGCGCGGACCCCCATGCAGTGGGATGCGTCGCCCCACGCGGGCTTTACGACGGGGACGCCCTGGCTGCCGGTCGCGCCGGACTTCGCGCAGGTGAACGTGGCGGCGGAGTCCGCGGACCCGGCCTCGCTGCTGGCGCTCTACCGGCGCCTGATCCAGTTGCGTAAGGCTTCGCCAGCCTTGAGCCTGGGCGCCTACCGGGAGGTCACGGACGTGCCGGCCGACTGTCTGGTGTATCTCCGGGAGGCGGCCTCCGAGCGCGTGCTCGTCGCGATCAACTTCACCGCTCGGACCCAGGCGTTCGCCCTGCCTGCGTTGCGCGGGGAGGGCGAGCTGCTGCTCTCGACCGATCCCGGAGCCCGGCTGGGGCCATGCGACCCGGCCCGCGTTCGGCTCGGGCCCGACGAGGGCGTCCTGGTGCGAGTGGGTCCCCGGGCGGCTCACCCTGACGCGCCGTGAGGGGGCCGGCGGGCCGGCGCACCGGCTCCAGCGCGCGGAGGATCAACCCATGGCGCAGGCATTCGTCGGGACCTCGGGCTGGAACTATCCGGGCTGGCGGGGCACCTTCTATCCGGAGGACCTGCCGAGCCGGCGCTATCTCGCCTTTTACGCCGGCGAGTTCGGCACGACCGAGGTCAACTACTCCTTTTACCATCTCCCCAAGCCTCAGACCTACGCCGCCTGGGCGGCCCAGGTGCCGGAGGGCTTCGTCTTTGCCGTGAAGGCGAGCCGCCTGGTGACCCATATCAAACGGCTCAAGGAGGTCGAGGAGCCCTGGGGGAAATTCGTCGAGCACGCGCGGGTGCTGGGGGAGCGGCTGGGGCCCATCTTGCTGCAGTTTCCGCCAAGCTGGGTGAAGGACGAAGCGCGGCTGGCGGCCTTCCTCGCGCTCGCCCGGGAGGAGGCGCAGGGAAAGACCGGCCTGCGGCTGGTCTTCGAGTTCCGGCACGAGTCCTGGTTTGTGGAGCCGGTCTATCGGCTCCTCCGCCGGCACGGCGCCGCCCTGTGCATCGCCGATTCGCCACGCTATCCCCGCCGCGACGTGGTGACCGCCGACTTCGCCTACTTCCGGTTCCACGGGCGGACCAAGCTCTTCGCCTCCCGCTACGCGGAGGCGGAGCTGGCGGTGGAAGCCCGGGCCATGCGGCGCTTCTTGAAAGACGGGTTCGACGTGTACGCCTACTTCAACAACGACGCGGAGGGCCACGCGGTCGCCAATGCGCGGGCGTTGAACGCGCTGCTGGCAGGCATACGTTGACTCCCCAAACCGAAAAAGAGTATAAGCAGGAGCCTTTGAGGGCCTTTGTCTCTCGCGAGCTCTGCGCACGGCCAGCCGGTGCCGTGCGGTCGTCCCTGCGCGAACCTTCTAAAGGGTGACGCTCCGATGAAAGTCTTGGCGGTCCATCCGGGCCCGCTGATGTACACGAAGATCTACCTCCGCCTGGAGCCCTTGGGGGTCGAGCTGGTGGCAGAGGCGGCCCGGCGGGCCGGCCACGCGGTCCAGCTCATTGACCTGCAGGTGGAGACGCATCGCGACTACTTCAAGCTGCTCGACCGGTGGCAGCCGGAGGTCATCGCCTTCGGGTGCAACTATCTCGCGAACGTGCCGGAGATCGTGGACCTGGCCAAAGAGAGCAAGCGGAAGCTTCCCCGGACCTTCATCGTGGTCGGCGGCCACAGCGCGTCCTTCGTCGCCCGGGACTTCCTGGCCCACGGCGAGGGGGCGATTGACTGCGTGCTGCGCGGCGAAGGGGAGGCGGCCTTTCCCCAGCTTCTCCAGGCGATCGCACACGACCGCAAAGCGATCATTCAGGTGCCCGGCGTCGTGGCCCTGGACGGGGAGGGGCCGCCGCCGGCCTTCGTGGAGAGCCTGGACGACCTCCGGCCCGCCCGCGACCTGCTCCGCCACCGCCGCAAGTACTTCATCGGCGTGCTGGACCCCTGCGCCTCGATCGAGTTCACGCGCGGCTGCCCATGGGACTGCTCCTTTTGCAGCGCCTGGACCTTCTACGGCCGCAGCTATCGCGCCGTCAGCACGGACCGGGTCATCGAGGACCTCGAACGGATCAAGGAGCCGGGGATCTTCATCGTGGACGATGTGGCCTTCATCCAGGCCAAGCACGGCTTCGAGATCGGGGAGGCCATCGCCCGGAAGGGCATCAAGAAGCAGTACTACCTGGAGACCCGCGGCGACGTGCTGCTGCGGAACAAGGAGGTCTTCGAGTTCTGGAAAACGCTGGGCCTCCAGTACATGTTTCTCGGCATCGAGGCCATTGACGAAGAGGGCCTCAAGATGCACCGCAAGCGCATCTCGCTCGGGAAGAACTTCGAGGCCCTGGAGTACGCCCGCTCGATGGGGATCACGGTGGCCATCAACCTCATCGCCGATCCCTCCTGGGACAAGCGGCGCTTCGAGGTCGTCCGCCAGTGGTGCATGGAGATTCCGGAGATCGTCAACATCAGCGTGAACACGCCCTATCCGGGGACCGAGACCTGGCATACGGAAGCCCGGAAGATCCAGACCCGCGACTACCGGCTCTTCGACATCCAGCACGTGGTGCTGCCGACCACGCTCCCGCTCCGCGAGTTCTACGAGGAGCTGGTCAAGACCCAGCAGGTGCTCAACATGAAGCACCTCGGCTGGGCGGCGCTCAAGGACACGGCGAAGATTGCGATCGGCCACCTCCTGCGCGGGCAGACCAACTTCGTCAAGATGCTCTGGAAGTTCAACAGCGTCTATAATCCCGAGCTGCAGCTCGCGGACCACCGGCGCCCCGTGCAGTACGAGATGAGCCTTGCCCCGCCGCACCAGGACAAGGTCAAGTCTACCCTCCTCTACGTCCACAGCGCCCGCGGCCGGCAAGGCCGCGCGCTGGACGACGCGACCGAGCAGTTCGTCGAAGCCACCCGCATGAGGACAGGCGCGTAGGCGCTCAGCCGCCGGGCACCGCCGGTGGATCGAGCCCCCTGCCGCAGCGCCGGGTTGCGTTTCTCTGTCCGCGCCCTGAGGCGCCCCTTGGACAGGAAAGAGGAGTCGATCGAGGCATCGGCATGCCCCGCGACCCAGGGCCCCGCTCCCGTCCGTCCGGACACGAGGGGAGCGAAGGCGCCGCCCTCGGGCCGCGTGGCCTCATCGCATGGGCTGGCGCCTCTGCGAGGCCTCTTCGATTTGCTTCATCAGGCTGTTGACCTTCTTGGCGCCGTTGCGCACGGAGGTATTGACGAAGGTGCTCAGGATCTCGGCCAGCGCTTCCTCGCTGGCGGCGGTGGCGATGGTGTTGTCTATGTAGACGAATTCCGTCCCCAGATACCGTTTGACCTCGGTCGCCAACTCTTTGTTGCATCCCTCTGCGACCAGGGAGTCCGCCCACTCGCTCCAATCCACGGACCCCACGAGCACGCTGCCGAACACGCCGAACCGCTCTCCTCTGACGGTCTTCGCTTCCATGGCGCTGAGGATGATCAGGAAGCCGTCCACCGTCCCGCTCTTGACCTGGTAACCCTCGGCCCGGAGGTGGCGCTTGAGCGCACCCTCGACGAGCATGGACGTGGGATCGCCGCCTTGGTTGTAAATGGACACCACTTGGGCTTCGACCCCGTTGGCGGCACCGAACAGCACCGCGAGCACGATCAGGGACCGGATCCAGGCCGTCATGGGAGCACCCCCTGGGTTAGAGGATCACATCGCTCTGGTTGCCCATCCACATTCAGTCGTTGCTGCTCGGCGCCGCCGTCCCCTCGGGACGGGTGCCCGGTCGGAGGGGCCCGGCCGGCTGTCGCAGGTTATCCCGTCGCGGCTCCGGTCCAGCCGGTACGGATCGGTAGGGCTCGGGAAGGGACAGAGGGGGCGGGCGCAGGCGTGGGACGAGGACCGGTCCGGCATGGTGCCTCCCGGTGAAGTGCAGGGTGGAGCCGAGGTCGTAGGGTGGAACTGTACCCCACCCCA
>CAZTUO010000010.1:10358-26529 GCA_964616355.1 uncultured Nitrospira sp. | reverse complement strand
AAAGGGTGAACTGCCGTGGCACTCTCTTGAACCGGGAAAAGCGTGAGATGAGCGCGACGAGAGCCTGCTATTATCAGCTCGGAAGCCCGGGGATTCAGCCCAGGACGCCCGGGAGTGTAACGAAAGTCCCCTACCCTGTCAACCACAAAAAGCAAGCCTGGCGCGCGGGTGAGCCGCCTCGCCCGCGCTGAGCCTTGCAGGACGTCTCCGGAACGAGTAGAGTGAGGGGCACGGGTATTGCCGCCGGAGTTCCATGGGCAAGGAACTGCCGATCGTCTCATCCCCCGGGCAACCGGAGCCGGGCGCACCGAAGCAAGAACTCGCCTACTGCCGGGTCTTCTGCGCGCGGGAGAACTCGCCGCCGCTGCGCCTCCTGCTAGACTTTCTCAAATCCCGCGGGCAGATCCCGCTGATTCCCAAGATGGATCCCGCTGCGCTCGACGACTGGTCGTGGGTGCGGATCTCGCTCGGCTACCACCGGGAGCGCAAGCCGCTCCAGCTCTTCTGCCTGCGCGACCGCGGCACCTACAAGGACGCCTTCGAGCAGGAGCGCGCCCAGTTCCTCGACCGGCTGTCCGTCTACGACGACATCGAAGCCCAGTTGGTCCGGGAGCACGTGACCCGGGCTCGGTTCATCGCCACCACCCAATTCGACAAGAAAGACATCACGGAAGACGGGTACGACTTCAACGGGTGGATCCTGGAGTTCTTCCAGGAGAACTGCAACGGCATCGTCCAGATGGACGGCCAGGGGTTTTTCTCCCCGAAAGGCGAGCTGATCGTCGAGTTCCAAGACGAGATCTCGTCCGAAATCGACATGGTGTAACGGGCCTGCCGCCCATGGCCGCCGCCTCCCACGCCGAGCTGCTGGACCGGGCCGAGCGATGGTTCGAGCGCGCCCGAGCGGCTTTGCTGGGGGAAATCCCTTGCCGGCCCGGCTGCTGTCGGTGCTGCATCGGCCCCTTCGCCATCACCCGGCTGGACGCCGTCACCCTGCAGCGCGGCCTGACCTCCCTCCCGGCGCCCGAGCGGCAGGCCATCCACGCCCGGGCGTGCGAGCAGGCCGCAAGGATCGAGGCGGCCTTTCCGCAGTTATGCGAGTCCCCTCTGCTGGACCGGTGGACCGACGCACAGGCGGATGCTGTGGCCGCCCGGTTCGCCGACCTGCCTTGTCCCGCCCTCGATGCCGAAGGCCGGTGCCGGGTGTACGCGTTCCGGCCGATGACCTGTCGACTGATGGGCATTCCGGTCGAGACCGAGGGGACGGTCCACGGTGCCTGCGCCGTCCAGATCGCCGTGCCGATCGTGCGCCTCTCCCGTGCGCTCCGCGAGGAGGAAGACCGGCTGGCCGAGCGGGAGGCGGCGGCGCTCGCGGCGGCGCCCGGTCCAGGGGAGGAGCTGCTGATCACCTACGGCTTTCTCCCCGAGCGGCTGCTGCCGGGCGGGTCGGATCGGCGCGGCTGAGGGGCGCCTGGACAGGACCTCCGGCAGTGTGATAAGGTGTCGTTCTTGTTCACTGACACGGATGCGCCTGTAGCTCAGTGGATAGAGCACTAGCCTCCGGAGCTAGGGGCCACAGGTTCAAATCCTGTCAGGCGCGCCACCACGAAACTGCCAGACGTGAGACGTGCAAGGGACGGTCGCGGAGCCCCGGTTTCCTCCCCTCCTCAGTCTGACGTCTCACGTGTCGCCGTTCACTGCTTCAGACCGGTGGGCCGTTAGCTCAGCTGGTAGAGCAGCTGACTCTTAATCAGCGGGCCGCAGGTTCGATCCCTGCACGGCCCACCACACCTCGCTTGCGCGACCGCCGCGCTGTAAATTTGTGCGCGGCGGGGCTGTCCCTTAAGGCGCGCCCTGCGGGGACGGCGGACTTCAACGGCGTCGCCGCAGCCCTGCCCTCGGGCTTGTTTCGTCGCGCCGGACCGCTTGCCCCCTACGTCAGCGAACCCAGGTCAATGACGAAGCGGTACCGGACGTCTCCCCGGAGCATCCGCTCGTAAGCCTCATTGACCTGCTGGATGGGGATCACCTCCACGTCCGCCGGAATCTGGTGCTTGGCGCAGAACTCGAGCATCTCCTGGGTCTCGCGGATGCCGCCGATGAGCGAGCCTACGAGCCGGCGTCGGCGCAGCACTAGCGGAAAGGCGCCCAGCGGGATCCGCTCGGCCGGCGCTCCCACCAGAATCATGGTCCCGTCCGTCTTCAGCAACTCCAGATACGCGTTGAGGTCGTGGGAGCCCGACACCGTGTCGAGGATGAAGTCAAACCGCCTCCCGAGCTGGCCGAGGCTGTCAGGATCCGCGGACAGGATGAAGTCCACCGCGCCCAGACGCTTCGCGTCGGTCCGCTTCCGCTCGGAGTGGCTGAGCACCGTCACCTCCGCGCCCAAGGCCGCGCCGATCTTGATGGCCATGTGTCCTAGCCCGCCGAGCCCGACAACCGCCAACTTGTGCCCCCGCCCCACGCCCCAGTGCCGGAGCGGAGAATAGGTGGTGATCCCCGCGCAGAGCAGCGGTGCGGCCCGCTCGGGTGGGAGGTCGCGGGGAATCCGCAGGACATAGCGCTCATCCACCACGATCTGGTTTGAATAGCCGCCATACGTCGGCGTGCGCCCGTCCTGCTCAGTGCCGTTGTAGGTCAGGACCAGATGGCCTTCGCAATACTGCTCGAGGCCGTTCCGGCACTGCGGACAGTCCCGGCAGGAATCCACGAAGCAGCCGACTCCGGCGGTGTCGCCCACCGCGAAGGCTGTGACCGCCGATCCGACCTCGCGGACCGTCCCGACAATCTCGTGGCCGGGCACCATGGGGAACAGCGACCCGCCCCATTCGTCTCTCGCCTGGTGAATGTCGGAATGACAGATCCCGCAATAGCGGATCTCAATCAGCACATCATGAGGTCCCGGGTCCCGTCTGAAAAACGTGAAGGGCGCCAAGGGTGCGCCGGCCGTCATGGCCGCATAACCGCGTGTCTCTCGCATAGGTGCCTCCCGTTCGTTGCCTGCACCGTCTATTCTGGGCGCAGGGCAGCCGCTCAGGCAAGACCCGCCTTCCCCCGAGTTTCCGCCAGCCCGGCTGGCAAGCGCCCCGCTCCGCGTGCCAGTTCTCACTAACCGACAGAAACCGCTACCTGCTGACGAGGCGAGCGGACCCCAGTCAAGTCCGTGTCGGAGTCGTCCGACACGGAGGCATCCATCAACTTCAGCCAGACCCGGGTGAAGGACACCCGTGGCCCAAAGGAGGGCGCTATGCAACGCATGATCGGGATGTTCACAGTGATGGCGGTTCTGGGTCTCGTCGGCATGCCCGCATCCTCGCTCGCCGATGCACCTGAACCGATCTGGTCAACGGATACGGTCAAGCCGGTGCCGCCCATGAAAAAGGCGGAACCCTGCCCCAAGGTGCAGCCCTATACCGGGGACATCTGGTCGACGGACACGGTGCAACCGGCGACCTGCGAGCAGATGTCAGCCCCTTCGTCTCCGAAAGGAGACGGATAAGGACGACGACATGATCAAGGAGGCGCCCAAGAAGTCGATGATTCCCTGCTCCCAGGTGACGCCCTCTCACGGGGAGATCTGGTCAACGGATACGGTTGAAGTCACACCCTGCCGGAAGGAAGCCGTGGCTGCATCTGTGCCCAAGGTGAAGCCCTACGACGGACCCGTCTGGTCAACGGACCCCCGGTAAGCCAGACGGCGCAAGGTGCCCGGCGCGAATCCTCTTGCCCCACGGCCCCCGCAGAGCGGAGCTCTCCGGGGGTCGCGGCGCGAGAGCAAGGCCTCCGGTCGCGGTCGCGATCTGGCTCGCCGTCGCAGTCAACGTGATCCAGCGCCGGCTGACCGCCGAGATCAAGTTGCTCCAGGGGCTGCTGCCCATCTGCGCCTCCTGCAAGAAGATCCGCGACAAGCAGGGGAACTGGCACCATCTGGAGCAGTACCTCCTCGACCACTCGGCAGCGGAGTTCACCCACAGTCTGTGCCTCGCCTGCCTTGAGGCGTACAACCAGCCGCCTTGAGCCGATCACGCGGCTCCGGCACGCAGGCGGGCCGCTGCTCTCAACACTCCAGCCGATGTGGTAGTCCATTGCGCCCTCGGCTGAGCAGGCTGCCCTGACCGGCACAGGGACGCTCCCGCTGGCAGCAGACACCGGCGGCGTTCGCGCCACGCCCATGCGCGAGCCACCGGAGCGCCCGGACTCATCTACTGCCTTGACCCTCAACGCCACATGCTGCCTCCGCTACGCGGTCGGAATCCGTAAAAATAATTGCCTAGAGGTGAATTTTGGGCTAGGTTAGGAGGGGTGTCTAGTGAGGGGGGCCATTGACCGGCACTTGGAGGCTCCGCCCTAGCTGTCGGATGCACGCTTGCCGCGGGAGCCGCTCACGTCCAAGCAGCCGGCCCGGCGGACGCAATCGGCCTCTTCGCGAGTGTGCCAAGACAGGCGACCGTAGCCCGTCGCCGTGATCGAGCCCCTCAAGCCCAAGCGATCCGCCTGCGGGGGCGGTGCCGGAGTGCCGCATGAGGTCTATGCCCTTGCCGCCGTCTATGATTTCCACTACAGTTACGGTAGGCTATCAGCCGCAGTGTTCCCCCGCCGCCCTCAGCCATCGCTCCGCGATGCCCGGCTAGGGACGCTATGTCCGCGGTTCATCACTGGCGCATCCGATCCAAGCTCCTGCTCAGCATCACCCCGCTCATCGTCGTGATGACGGGGGTCGCAGCGTACGCCCTCCATCTCCGGAACGCCGCCGACCTCGAGAGGCTGCTCACCAAGCGGGCCGAGGCGATCTCGCTCCAGATCCTCGCGGACCGGCAGTACTACGCATCGGTCATCGTCCCACGCCTGCTGGAGATCGGCGGGACCGTGGACGTGGACTATCAGCGGGTCCACGGGCGCTTTCCGCTGCCCGCGACGTTCCTGCGCGAGGTCTCGGAATACACCGCCACGCACAAGGGTGGCTTCCAGGCCAACCTGATCAGCCAGTGGCCCATCAACCCCGACAAGGGGGTCACCGACCAGTTCGAGCAGGAGGCCTTCGCCTACCTGAGCAGCTTTCCCAACGGCAAGTTCTACCGGATCGAGAAAGTCCAGAACAAGACCGTCATGCGGTTCATGACCGCCGACCGCGCGGTGGCCCAGTCCTGCGTGGATTGCCACAACGCCCATCCCCGCAGCCCCAAGCACGATTTCAAGCTGAACGACGTGATGGGCGGCCTGGAGATCGCCATCCCCGTGGACGAGTACATCGAGCAGGCGCGCCGGGAGCTGCTCGCGACGGTGGGCGGCGGGGTCGTGTTCCTGGTGCTCTTCATCGGGATCGTGGACTGGGCCACGCGGCGGACCGTGACGCGGCCGTTGAGCAACCTGGTCACTCGGATGGAAACGCGGCTCAAGATCCGGGACGACCCCTCCGGCTACGATCTGTCGGACGCCCCGGGCAACGAGATGGAGCGCTTCGAAGAGGCCTTCAAGCGGGTGGAGGAAATCCTGGCCGCCCAGCAGGCCCAGCTCAAGAAGCAGCAGGGCGAGCTGCAGATGGCCAACCTGCGCCTCGAGCAGCAGCTCTGGGACAACGCCAAGGCGCTCCAGGACAGCGAGCGGCGATTCCGGTACATCCTCGACCTCATCCCCGAGCCGCTGATCTACGTGAACCCGAGGGGGGTCATCCAGGCGGTCAACCGCCGGGCGGAGGACATCTCCGGCCGGATGACGATGGACCTGGTGGGGCTGCCCCTGGCCACCATCCTCTCGCCCGAGTCCGCCGCTTATGTCACGGAGCTGTTCGAGGCGATCTTGCGCGGCGAGGGGCCGCCCTACGAGGTGACGCTCGACGTGCTCCGGCCGACGGGCGGGGTGGCCCGCCTGGCGATCAGCTTCGCGGCGCTCAAGGACGAAGAGGCGACGCTCGGCTATCTCCTCGTGGCCCGGGAGACGGCCTCGCGCGCTCGCTAGTGACCTGGCCTGGTCGGATGATGCGCGCCCGGGTCCTCGTCGTCGCGGCGGCGCTCGCCGGAGCGGCCGCCCTCTTCTCCCCTTCGGCCTCCGCCTGGGGCCCCGAAGGCCATCGCCTCGTCGCGGCCCTCGCCGAGACCCGGCTCACCTCGGACGCCCGCCGGGCGGTCGGCGCCCTCGTGGGGGAGGGCGGCCTGGTCGGCATCGCCGCCTGGGCCGACGACATCCAGAAAGAGCGCCGCGAGACCGCCCCCTGGCACTACGTCAACATCCCCGGAGACCGGCACGACTACGACCCCGCCCGCGACTGCGCCGCCCCGCGGCAGGGCGATTGCGTCGTGGCCGCCATCGAGCGCTTCCAGGCGGTTCTTGCCGATCCAACGCGGACGCGCGACGAACGGGCCGAGGCGCTGAAGTTCCTCACCCACTTCGTCGCCGACGTGCACCAGCCCCTCCACTGCCTCAAGGACGAAGAGGGGGGGAACCGCATCCTCGTGCGGTTCTTCGGGGAGGCGCAGCACCCGATCTCGCTCCAGCCGTGGAACCTCCACACGGTCTGGGACTCCGGACTCCTGGAGCGTGCCGGGCTGGGCGAACGGGAACTCTTCGAGACGCTGCGCGCCTGGCTCGACGGCCGGCCGCCCTCCGACCTGCGCGCCAGCCCGCCCGCCGCCTGGGCCCTGGAATCCCACGGAGTCGCGCTGCTGATCATCCTGGACCTGCCGCCCGACCGGCACCTCGACGACCGATACCTGCGCCAGAGCCTCCCCATCGTGGAGGCGCGCCTGGCCCTCGCCGGCGCCCGGCTGGCCGCGCTCCTGAACGAGGCGCTGGCCCCCCCGGTCCCTGACGAGCTGTTGATAACCGACGGCGGCGAGCTGATCGGCTTTAACGCGCATTATTCATGACGGTTCGTCGCGAAATCGCGCAGTCGCCACGCGAGACAGGCGCACGGAGCCGCGAGGGAGGGAGGCATACTTGAAACAGTATGTTGACCGACCGAGCGGCGAGCCCGCCTGCTGGCATGCCGCACCGCCGCATGCCAGCTTGTCGCAGCGGCGAATCCGCGATTGCAGTAGAAGCGTTCATGAATAATGCGCGTTAAGGAATCCCCAACTGTCGGCACAGGCGGGAGAGATAGTTGGGATGCAGCTTCAGCGCCAGCGCGGCCTTGCTCTTGCTGCCGGCCTTGACGATCGCGTGCTGGATCAAGGCCCGCTTGTGCACTTCGATGGAGGCGTGGAAGGGCAGATCGAGCAGGGACTCGACCGGCGGCGCCTCGACTGCAGCGACGCCCAAGGCAATATCCCCGGGCTCGATCCTGTTGTCGGAGCACAGGACCACGGCCCGCTCGATCACGTTCGCCAGCTCCCGGACGTTGCCCGGCCAGTCGTGGCCCTCCAGCAGCGCCGCCGCCGCGGGCGTCAGCGCCATGGGCGCGCGCCCCATATCCCGGCAGAACCGCTCGATGAAGCACCGGGCGAGCGGCAGGACATCCTCGCGGCGCTCCCGGAGCGGCGGCAGGGTGATCGTGACGACGTTGAGCCGATAGTAGAGGTCCTTCCGGAACTTGCCGGCCCGCACGGCGGCGGGCAGATCCTGGTTGGTCGCCGCGATGATGCGGAGGTCCACCTTGATCGGCTGCGTGCCGCCTACCCGCTCGAACTCGTGGTCCTGGAGCACCCGCAGCAGTTTGGCCTGCAGCTCCGGTTTCATGTCGCCGATCTCATCGAGGAACAACGTCCCGCCGTGCGCGACCTCGAGCAGGCCCTTCTTCTGCCGGTGCGCCCCCGTGAACGCGCCTTTTTCGTGCCCGAACAGCTCGCTCTCGAGCAGGTGGTCGGAGAGCGCCACGCAGTTGACCGCGACGAAGGGCTTGGCGGCGCGCGGACTCCAGGCGTGGATGGACCGGGCCAGGATCTCCTTGCCCGCGCCGCTCTCGCCAAGCAGGAGCACCGTCGTGTGGGCCTTCGCCACCCGGCGGGCCAGCGCGATCGCCTCCCGCATCCGGGGGCTCTCCCCGATCAGGTTCCGGTACCGGCCCTGCAGGACGCCCTGCAGGTAGCGGTTCTCCTCCTTGATGCTCGTGACAAGCTGCGCGTTCCGCAACGCGACCGAGGCGTGCGCCGCGAAGGCGGAGAGCAGGTCCAGGTCGGCCGGCTCGAAGCGCTTTGCCTTTGTCGTGTTCAGGACCTCGATCACGCCGAGGATGCGGCCGCGGTCCTGCAGCGGCACGGCGAGGATCGAGGTGGTCTGGAAGCCGGTGACACTGTCCACGCGGCCGTCGAAGCGCGGGTCCTTGGCGACGTCGTTGACCAGCACCGGCCGGCGCTCCCGGACCACCCAGCCCGCGATCCCCTGGTCGGGTTTGAGCCGGATCTCCTTCAGCCGCTCGCTCGCCGGGCCCAGGGGCACCTTGAAGACCAGCTCGTCGGTCGCGGGATCCACGACCAACAGGCTCGAGGTGTTCGTGCACATCAGCCGGTTCGCCGTGATCAGGATGAGCTGGAGGAGGTGGTCCAGGTCCACCGCGGAGGTGAGCAGATGGCTCAGCTCGAGCAGCGAGGCGAGCTGGTCCAGCGACGGATTGGACGGGACCGGATGCTGGCCCAGAAGCTGCTCGATCGTCTGACGGATCTCGGGCGCGTCCGCGAATTCGAGCCCGATGTAGAAGGTCTCGTGCGCCTCATCGCCGCGGGTTGGAGCCGGCGAGGCGACCCAGATGCTCCGTCCCCGCAGCCACTGGTTCTGGCGTTCCTCGCCCGCGACCTGACAGTCAATCCGGAGGGAGGCGCGGCGGAATGCAGCGGACGGGCAGGGCAGCGGACCGAGGGTGTGCAGGCGCATCCCTCGGCAGCAGAGATCGTAGGCCCAGGCGCTCCCGGAGCCCAGCACCTCGGAGGTCTTGCCGTCCCCGAGACGCGACAGGCGATAGTGCACCAGGAAGGAGCGGCGTAACCGCGGGGCCTGTCGTCGTTCGGGGCCGCGGTACGGCTGGGGCACCTCGCTCACGGGGCCCTCATGGCTCAGGGGAAGACACCGGGTATGCCGCGCGGGCATTCTAGCAAGACTGGCCGAACGACACAACCGGCATCGGGCCTTCCCGCTACGCCGTGCTCGTGCACCGCCCCGCCCCGTCCGGGTCACCGGCCGACAGCCCGCCGGGCCTGCGCCAGCAGGCGCTGAAAGCCGCCGGCGTCGCCGTACTCCGCGAACCGCTCGTGGTGCGCCGGTGGATGGAACCCCTCAATCGCCTGATGCTTGATGGGGCAGAAGTAGGCCTCGGTCTCCCCGGCGATCCGGGCTGCATACTGGAGCAGCCCGTTCGCGTACCCGCAATAGGCGCAGGCGAGCTTTTGCAGAGCCGAGAGATAGGGCAGCCGGTGCCGGTCGATCCGGATGTAGTCGCGCCGGCGCACGAGCGGGATGCCGAGCAGCCGGAACGCCAGCCGGTGGTACACCTCCAGGGACAGGTCCAACATCACCAGCGGAACGATCATGGCGTAGAGGAGCGGAGCCGCCAGGACCGTTCTCCAGGAAGGCAGTGCGAGACGATGGAGCGAAGCCTCATCCGAGCTGGAGGCCGACCGGGCGGCGCACCGCGCCGAGGCCGTTGTCAGGAAGGCTTTGAGTTCTGCCATGCTGCGCACCATAGTTCCCTCCCCGGCAGCAATCTGCCGTCATCGCATACCACAGCCTACCACGGCCCACGGGCACCCTGCACGACCGGGCATAGCCTCAGGATTCCCGCCTCCACCGGACCGCCTTCCACAATTCCATCGCCAGCAGCGGTACCAGGCCGACCGCCAGGACCAGCACCCAGTGCTTCGGATCGAACGGGCTGACCTTGAAGACCGCGCGCGCCGCCGGCAGCGCGACGATCAGGACCTGCAGGGCAGCCGAGATCCCTACCGCCCAGATCAACGACCGGTTCGAGAAGACACCGATCGAGAAGACAGATCGCCGGTCGCTCCGGCAGTTGAACGCGTGGAACAATTGCGCCAGGACCATCACGGTAAAAGTCACCGTTCGCGCCCGTTCGAGGCTTTGGTCCATGGCGAACAGGCAGTACGCGAAGACGAGCATCGTGCTGGCGGCGATGAGCGTGCCTTGGCCGAACAGGAGCAGAAGCCGGCGGCGGGACAGGAACCGTGCCTGCGGGTCGCGCGGAGGCCGGTTCATGATGTCGGGGTCCTTCGGATCCGTGGCCAAGGCCAGCGCCGGGAATCCGTCGGTCACCAGATTGATCCAGAGAATCTGGACCGGCAACAGTGGCAGGGGTAGCCCCGACAGGGTCGCCAGTAGCATGAGCAACACTTCGCTGAGGTTGCACGACAGCAGATAGTGGACGGACTTCCGGATGTTGTCGTAGATCGCGCGGCCCTCCTCGACGGCGGCTGCAATCGAGGCGAAGTTGTCGTCAGTGATCACCATATCCGATGCTTCTTTGGTCACATCAGTGCCGCTCAGCCCCATCGCGACACCGATGTCCGCCGCCTTGATCGCCGGCGCATCATTGACGCCATCACCCGTCATCGCCACGACCGCACCCCGCGCCTTCCAGGCCTTGACGATCCGGAGCTTATGCTCAGCCGACACGCGCGCATAGACGACCACCTGTTCCACGCAATCCGTCAGGGCCTGGTCGGACAGGGCGTCCAACTCGGTTCCCGCGAGCGCCGACGCTGGCCCGTTCACAAGACCCAAGTCTTTCGCGATCGCGACCGCCGTCTCCTTGTGATCGCCCGTAATCATCACGGTGCGGATCCCCGCCTGCTGGCACTGTCGCACGGCGATCACGGCCTCCGGCCGCACCGGGTCTTTCATGGCGATGAGCCCGAGAAACACCAGAGCCTGCTCGATCTCCGCGGCTCGGAGATCGGCCGGCTTGTCCTCCAGTTGCCGGCGGGCAATCCCCAACACCCGCAACGCCTCGTGGGCGAACATCCGGTTGGCCTCGAGCATTTCCCGCTTTCCCGACTCGTCGAGCGGCTTGATGGCGCCGTCGCTCGAGAGGAGGTGCGTGCATCGCTCCAGCAAGACGTCCGGCGCCCCTTTGACGAACGCGGTGAACCCGCTCGCACAGATCCGGATCACGGTCATCATCTTGCGTTCCGGATCGAAGGGAATCTCCCCAACGACGGGCGACTGCGTTCCTAGGGATTCCTGCCACAGCCCGAGCTTCGCCGCCGCGACCAGCAGTGCGCCCTCGGTGGGATCGCCGAGCACGCGCCAGACCCCGTCCACCTGGCGGAGCATCGCTCCATTGCACAAGACCGCCGCGGTCAGGAGCTCGCGCAGCCCGCTCCCAGCAGGGGAGAAGCTCGGGGTGAGGGGGCGGATCTCTCCCACCGGGGTGTACCCGTCGCCGGTCACCTCGAACACGCACCCATGCACCCAGAGACGGGTCACCGTCATTTCGTTCTTAGTGAGCGTCCCCGTCTTGTCCGTGCAGATCACCGTCGTCGAGCCGAGCGTCTCGATCGCGGGAAGCCGGCGGATGAGCGCGTGACGCGCGACCATGCGCGTGACACCCAGCGCCAGCGTGATCGTGACAATCGCCGGAAGCCCCTCGGGAATGGCCGCGACGGCCAGGCTGACGGCGGTCAGGAACATGCTGACCAGCGGCTCTCCGCGCCACAGCCCCAGCACGAAGACCACCGCCACGACGCCCAGCGAGAGATAGAGCAGCAGATGCCCGAGCTGTTCGAGACGGCGTTGGAGCGGCGTCGCTTCCGGCTCGGCCGTCCGGAGCAAGCCGGCAATCCGCCCCAACTCGCTGTTCAGGCCGGTTGCGACGACCAGCGCGCGGCCTTTCCCCGCCACGACCACCGTGCCCATGAACACCATGTTCCGGCGTTCGGCGACCGGGTGGTCGTCGCCTTCCAGATCGGCCGACGCCTTGTCCACCGGCGTGGATTCCCCGGTCAGCGCCGCCTCCTGGGTCCAGAGGCCGGCCGCATAGATGAGCCGCGCGTCGGCGGGCACATGATCGCCCGCGTCAATCAGGATGAGGTCGCCCGGCACCAATTCTCGGGCGGGAATCGCTCGGGCGGTCCCGTCCCTCACGACCCGCACCGTCGCAACCAAAAGCTGCTTCAACGCAGCCAGCGAGCGTTCGGCCTTGAACTCCTGGACGAAGCCCAGGATCGCGTTCAAAAGGACGATCGCCAGGATAGCGCCCGCATCGAGCCACTCCTGGAGCAGCCCGGAGACCACCGCCGCGCCGATCAAGACCCAGATGACGAGGTTGGCGAATTGGGCGAGAAACAGAGACAACGGCGACGGCGGCGGAGCATCCGGCAATTCGTTCGGCCCGTGGAGGGCGAGCCGGCGCGTCGCCTCTCGCTCGCTCAGCCCGCGCTCCGGATCCGAGGCCAGTGCACGGACCGCCGCGTCGGGCGGGATCGCATGCCAGGAGACCGGCTTCACGGACGCGCCTGCGCCATACGGTCGGCGTCCCCTACCGAAACAAGACCCACAGGCCGAGGAAATAGCCGACGATCATCACGACGCTGTCGGGTTCGATCAGGAGATAGCGCTTTTCCACCCGATACATGATGCCCATGAGTCCGACGTTCATCAGCAGGATGCTCCACAGGGCCGTCAGCGCGTGCGCGGGAGCGACCGCGCTCAGCAGCGGCCCATCGGCAAACGCCACATCGGCGAAAAAGAAGGCCGCCATGTTAAAGGCGTTGCTGCCGAAGAGATTGCCGACGGCCAGATCGAACGCGCCCAAACGCACGGCCGCTAGCGCTGTGACCAGCTCAGGCATGGAGGTGGTGATCGCCACCAGCGACGTGCCGATGAACGTCGCGCTCACACCGGTCCGCATGGCGATTGCCTGAGCCGCGCCGGCCAGGAATGGCGCCGAGACCAGCACGGCCAGCGCCGCGACCGCGAACCCCGCCCACGCCCGGCGGAGCGCCGCGCGCCGGCTGACCGGCCCGTCTGCGGCAAGCGCGGCTGCGTCGACGAGGACGTGCTGCTCCCGCTGGCGGCGTCTGACATCCTCCTGCCGGAAGACGATCCGCATCCCTAACACATAGATGAGCAGCAGCACCAGGCTGCCCACACCGACACCCGCATGCTCCACGTCGGCCCGCAGCAGCACGAAGACCGCGGCCAACCCGGTCAAGAGCATTGCGAGAGAAGCCACGAGCGTGTGCTCGAAGGCCGCCTGCTGCCAGACCCGTTTGCCGCGCGGAAGCAGATCGATCAGCCCCAGCGTCAGCATATTGCTCATGCCGGCGCCGAACAGATCGCCGGCGGCCAGGTCCGGCGCGTGCATGAGGCTTGCGCTCATGGTCGTGAAGATCTCCGGCAAGGACGTGGCGGCGGCCATCAGCAGCACACCGATCCAGAGCCGGCCCAACCCCGTCAGTTCGGCGATCCGGTCCCCGTACTGCGAGAGCTTAGTGCCGGCCAGGACGACCACCGTCGCGCTCAGCAGAAACAAGCCCCAGACCAAGGTTGCACGTCTCCCCCCGATGACCGGCTGCATCGAGCGAGCCGGCCACCAAGCCTTCAGGCTGTTTGAAGCGTGGCCCGGGTGTGCCGGAGCGCGGCCAGGATGTCCAGCGTCCCGGCCTGCGGAACGCCATCCCGGTTAATCGACCACCCCATGCGGGCGCATCGCCCGGTGCTCCCGCGCCAGCGCCTCGGCCTCGTCAGCGGCCTTGTTGTAGCTCTGAGCAATCGCCCGGCAGTGCGCGGCGTGCGCACCGGAAGCCTCGGTCTCCTGCTCGGGATGCCGCTCGTAGAACTCGGCCATAAACTCCCAATGCTTCGCCTTCTCCCGCAGCGCCTCGGCCTGCTGGCTGTAGTACATGGCCAGCCCCGGATGATCGTGCTGGTCAATCATCCGTTCGGGTGAGCGCCCCGTGCAGCCCTGCGCGACGGCCGCTAGCGCCACGGCGAAGAACGGCACTGCCAATCGCCCGCTCAACATGGTGGGGCCTCCTGTGTGAAGTGTGGGACGGGTCGTGTTCCGTCTCGGGGGCACAGATGAGCAAGCCCTATGCCAAGCGGCGGCGGAAGCAGAGGGAGGGTTTCTTTACGGCTTCAAGCGCTTACGCGGTGCGGCGGGGGCGCCACTGGCTCCCTGTGGCAAAACAGGGCAGGCTAGTTCCTGACCATGAGTCAGAATGCCACGAGCGGCAAACCTGAGTTCCACTCACTCACGTCTCGCGGCGGCCAGCTCACGATGCTCCCTGGCCAGGGCCGCCGCTTCTTCAGCCGCCTTCCGGTAGGAGCTGGCGGCGGCCCGGCAATGGGCCGCGTGCTGTTCCGCCTCGATCTTGCCGTGCGGCGGCCGATGGCGCTCGTACGACTCCGCCCAGGCCTCCCAGATGCGGGCCTTCTCGCGCAGCGCCTTCGCCTCGTACTCGTAGTATGTCGCGAGGCCGACGTGGTCGTCGCGCGCAATCATGTCGGGCGGCCACATCCCGACGCAGCCTGCCAGCAGGCCAGCGACTCCCCCTACAAGAACCATCTTGCGCATGGCCATCGTGTCCATGGAAGCCCTCTCGTCGCCAATCATGGCGCCACGGAGGCGGCCGTCTCAACCGCTGGCCCCTCCTCCGCCTGCTCGGGGAGTCCCGCCCCTGCGCCGCCGCTTTTTCCCTCGCTGCGCCAGCGCCACATCACATACACGGCCGGGATGACCACCAGGGTGAGCAGCATGGCGGTGAAGACGCCGCCGACCATGGGTGCCGCGATCCGTTTCATCACATCGGCGCCAGTACCACTGGCCACCATGACTGGCATCAACCCGAGAATGTTCGCCAGCGCCGTCATGGTGACGGGGCGGATGCGTTCCAGGGCCCTCTGTTGCACAGCCTCGACGAGATCGCCGAGCGTGCGCAGGGTGCCGGCTGCCCGCCGGCGCTCATAGGCCCCGTCCAGATAGGCCAGCATGACCGCGCTGGTCTCGGCCCCGACGCCGGCGAGGGCGATGAGTCCCACCCAGACCGCAATGCTCAGGTTGTAGCCGAGCAGCGAGAGGGCCCAGATGCCCCCCACCATCGAAAGCGGAACCCCCAGCATAACCATCAGGGTTTCGGCAACCGTGCGAAAGGTGAAGTAGTAGAGGACGAAAATGATGGCGATGGTCAACGGAATGAAGATGCCCAGCCTCGCCCGCACCCGCTCCATGTACTCGTACTGGCCGGACCAGCCGATCGTGTACCCGGGGGGCAAGGCAACCTTCTCGCGGACCACCCGCTTCAAGTCTTCGACGTAGCTGCCCACGTCACGGTCGGCCATGTCCACGTACACGTAGCCGACCAGCATGGCGTCTTCGTCTCGGACCATCGGCGGTCCCGGGACGAACCGCAACGTCGCGAGCTGAGCCAAGGGCACGTGGGCGCCGGTCGGGGTGTCCACCAGCACGCGCCGGAGCTTCTCCGGGTCGTCCCGCAGCTCCCGGAGGTAGCGCACGTTGACGGGATAGCGCTCCCGCCCTTCGATGGTGGTAGTGATGTTCTCGCCCCCGATGGCCGATTCGATGATGCTCCCGACGTCCATGATCGTGAGGCCGTAACGAGCGATTTCATCCCGATCGATATCGAAATCGACGAAGTACCCGCTGAAGACCCGTTCCGCATAGACGCTGCGCGTGCCCGGGACCTCCTTCAGGACCATCTCCAGATGCTTGCCGAGGCGCTCGATCTCTCCGAGGTCCGGGCCATAGATTTTGATGCCGACCGGAGTCCGGATGCCCGTCGTGAGCATGTCCAGCCGGGCTTTGATCGGCATCGTCCACGCGTTGGTGACGCCGGGCAATTGCAGAGCCTTGTCCATCTCCTCGACCAGGCTCTCGTAGGTCACCCCGGGCCGCCACTGTTCTTTGGGCTTGAGTTCGACCACGACCTCCATCATGCTGAACGGCGCGGGGTCCGTCGAGGTGTCGGCGCGCCCCGCCTTGCCGAACACGTGCTCCACTTCGGGAAAACCGCGGAGTTTCCGGTCCATGATCTGGAGCAACCGAGTCGCCTCCGTCACCGAGATGCCGGGCAGCGTCACTGGCATATAGAGAATCGTGCCCTCGTCGAGGGGGGGCATGAATTCGGATCCGAGGCGAAGAAACGCCGGAACCGTCATGAGCGTCAGCGCCACCGTCCCTGCGATGACGAGCCCCCGATGTCGTAGGGCGAGGCGGAGGATCGGCCGGTACACGCGCTGCAAGCCCATACTGATCGGGTGGCGGTGCTCG
>CAZTUO010000010.1:0-10293 GCA_964616355.1 uncultured Nitrospira sp. | reverse complement strand
TCGCCACCACGGCGCTCGTCGCGATCGCGAGGTTCTTGGTGAAGGCCAACGGCTTGAACAGGCGGCCCTCCTGGGCCTCCAGCGTGAAGACTGGCATGAAGGCGATCGCGATCACCAGAAGCGAGGCGAAGATCGAGGGGCCCACCTCTTTCGCCGAGTCGATCAGGATCTTCGTGCGGTCGCCGATTCTCCCCGCCCGCTCCCATTCCTCTAGCCGACGATGGGCGTTGTCCACCATCACGATCGCGGCGTCCACCATGTCCCCGATCGCCACGATGATCCCGCCGATCGACATGATGTTCATGCCGAGACCGAAGTACCAGATCGGAATGAACGAGATGAGCACAGCGACGGGGAGGCTCACGATCGGGACCAGCGCGGATCGCAGGTGCAGGAGGAACCCTATGATCAGGACGCTGACGACCGACAGTTCCTCTATCAGGTTGTCATTGGCCGTGGCCACGGATTCGCGGATCAGGTCGCTGCGATCGTACACGGGCATGACTCTGACGCCCTTTGGCAGCGCAGGCTCGATTTCTTTCAGCTTGGCCTTGATACGCTCGATGACGGTGAGCGCGTTCTCGCCGAAGCGCATGACAACGATCCCGCCGACGACGTCCCCTTCCCCGTTCAAGTCGGCGAGGCCACGCCGCATGTCGGGGCCCAACCGCACCGTCGCCACATCCCGCAAGAGAATGGGAGTTCCGGCCGCGCTCACCCCGACCGCAATCTTCTCCACGTCGGCGACCGATTTGATGTAGCCGCGTCCCCGGATCAGGTATTCGACCCCGGAGAACTCGACAACACGGCCGCCGACGTCATTATTGCTCAGGCGGATCTTCTCGATGATGTCCGGGAGCGAGAGGCGGTAGGCCAGGACCTTGGTGGGATCGAGGTTCACCTGGTACTGCCGGACGAAGCCGCCGACTGTCGCGACCTCGGCGACCCCGTCAACGCTGGCCAGCCAGTAGCGGAGATACCAATCCTGGAAGCTCCGCAGGAAGGCGAGATCGTGCTGGCCGCTCTCATCGATCAGGGCGTACTGGAACACCCACCCCACCGCCGTGGCATCGGGGCCGAGCTGGGGGGTGACCCCGTCCGGAAGACGCCCCGCCAACTGGCTCATATATTCCAGGACCCGGCTGCGGGCCCAGTAGATGTCCGTGCCGTCCTTGAACAACACATAGACATAGGAAAAGCCGAAATCTGAGAACCCTCTGACAACCGTCACCTTTGGCGCCGAGAGCAGGGCCGTGACGATCGGATACGTAATCTGGTCCTCGACGAGGTCTGGCGAGCGTCCTGGCCACTTGGTGTAAACGATCACCTGCGTGTCAGACAGGTCCGGCACGGCGTCCAGCGGCGTCTTGCGCATGGCAGACCAGCCAGCCATCGCCAGGCCGAAGACCAGCAGAAAGACGAGGAATCGGTTTCTCGCGCTGAATTCGATGACGCGCTCAACCATGAGGCGTGGCCCGTCAGCTACTTCATGCCCGGCATGCCCGCCATCCCGCCGACGGCGGCCTTCAACTGGCTCTCGGAATCAATCAGGAAGTTCGCTGAGGTGACGATGTGGTCTCCCTCTTTGAGCCCCTGGACCACTTCCACCCAATCCCCGGCCCGTACGCCGAGCTTCACGGTTCGCCATTCCAGCCTGCCGCCTCCATGGTGGATGAAGATCAACTGGCGCTCCCCCGATTCGATGATGGCGTCACGCGGGACAGCGAGGCGCGTCCCGAGCGGAACCTTCAGCTCTACGTTGGCGTACATGTCCGGCTTGAGCTTCTCGCCCGGATTCTCCACCTCGAAGCGGACCCGCGCCGTCCGCGTCTTGGGGTCGAGCGTGGGATAGATAAACCCGACATGCGCATGGAGTCTCGTCTGAGGATCGTACGCGAGCGTGACTGTGGCCCCCTGTCCGACTTTGACGAATGGCAGCTCGTACTCATAGATGTCCCCCAAAATCCAGATATGGGAGAGGTCGGCGATGAAATACAGTTCCGTCCCTGGCGTGACGTACGTCCCGGCTCGCGCCTGCATCCGAATGACGGTTCCCGTGATCGGTGAATGGATCGGCAATGTCCTCATCACCTGGCCGGTCCGCTCCAGATCGCGGATGTGATCTTCGGTGATGTCCCAGAGCTGGAACCGACGCCGGGTCGCTTCGAGCAGATCCTTCGCCCCGCGGGCGACTTCCGGAAACTCGCTGCCGCCCAGCTCCTTCACCCCGTGCAGGGCGAGCAGATACTCCTCCTGGGTCGCGACCAGATCCGGGCTGTAGATGGTAAAGAGGATCTGCCCTTTTTTCACGTGATCGCCGACCGCACTGACCCGCAAATCCTCGATCCAACCCTCGAACTTGATGTTCACCCGCCCGACCAGGCGCTCATCAACGTCCACTCGCCCGACCGTCCGGATCACCCGCTCCAGCTTGCGTCGTACTGCCTCCTCAAACCTCACTCCGATCGTCTGCAGCCGCTCCGGTGCGATGGTCACCGCGTTGGGTGGCGCCGGCGCCCCCGGCTCCGCCGTTCGTGCCGGCGCGCCGCCCGCATGGCTCCGATGCGGCCCCTCGGGCGCCGCCGGGGAGGCCGAGTCGGCCGGCAAAGGCGCCGGCGCCCGCCCGAGCGTCCAGGAGAGCACCGCGAGCCCGCCCAGGGCGAGGGCGAGCCCGCATGCGATGACAATCCAGCGCGTCACGATCACGGTCCCCCGACAGGCGCCCGCGGTGACAGGGGTCCGCCCGTCAGCTCCTCGAGCCGGGCGATCGCCTGCTCGTGGGCGACCATCTCGCCGTGCAGCTCCAGCTCGCTCTCCTGCAGGGTCAGGAGGCTGTTCAGGAGCGTGAGAAAGTCCACCTTGCCGACGCTGTAGCCCGCCTGCGCCGAGCGCAGGGCGAGCGTGGCCTGCGGGATGATCGCGTCGCGCAGGATCGCGATCAGGCGCTCCGCGCGCTGCACGCGCACGAAGCTGTCCTTCACACGGGCCAGCACCTCCTGCCGGGCCCCGGCAAGGTCATCGCGGGCGGCCGACAGGCCGGCCAGCGCCTGGGTCACCCCTTGGCGCTGCTTCGTCTCGTAGTACAGCGGCACCCGGACGCCGAGCATGAGCTGATATCCGTTGTCGTTGATCCGGTCGTTGCGAAGCCCGAGGGCGGTCAGGTCAAAGTCCGGGAAGTACTCCCGCTTGGCGAGCGCGACCGCCTGCTCGCCGAGCTCGACCCCCTTGGCCGATGAGCGCAGCGCCGGCGAGGACTCCTCCGCGCGGCGGGTGAGCTCCGGGAGCGGGAGGGTGAGGAGCGGGACCTCGATCTCCTCCGGCTTGCCCAGCGGATCGGCGGGCGGCCGGTTCAGGAGCCGGTTGAGGTCGGCCTGCAGGCTCTCCTTCTGCTGCTCAAGCACGGCCAGCCGGTCGAGCACCCGCGAGATCTCGACCTGCGCGCGGAAGACGTCCTGTTGAGCCGCCTGCCCGACGCTGTACCGCGCCTTCGCGGTCTTCTCGAACTGGACAAGCAGGAGCTTGTTCTTCTCGACGATCTCGATGCTCTTGTGAACGAAGTGGAGCGCGTAGTAGCCCTGCTTCAGGGCGGCGATCAGCCGCAGCCGCGTGGCATGGTACGCCTGCTCCAGTCGCTCGGCCTCGCGGCGGGCCACCTCGCCCCGGAGCCTCAGCTTCCCCGGGAACGGGATCTCCTGGCCGACGCCGTACATCGGACCTTCCAGCGGCTCGACCATCGGCATGCGCTGATACCCGAACTGCAGCTTCGGATCAGGCAGGGACTGGACCTGCGGGATCACCGCCTTGGCCGCCTCCCACCGGTCGCGCGCGGCCTTGAGCTCGGGATTGCGGTCGGTCAGCTCCTCGATCAAGCCGGGCAGCGACAGCCGGGGCTCCTCGGCGGCCCACACGGGCAGCGCGGCCGTCAGAACGAGCGACAAGCCGGTGATCACCCCTGGAACGGCACGCAGACGAATACCGATCATGGTGCACCTCCTCTCCCGGAACGGCGCCACAGCGAGACGCGAACAGCTCGGAGCTGTCCACCAGCCGCACGCTGCCCGCTCAGAGCGATGTGGGCTGTGTCAAATGCGGAATAGAGACAGGCAGACGTACAACGGAGGGCCCGCTTCGGTTGGCAGGGCGCGGGTCAAAGAGACGCCGAAGGCTGCACGCGGGACACCAAGAACCGCCTGCCAGGAGGCCAGGAGTGGCGCATGATGGACATCCCCCGCGTCGAAGGGTTTCGGGGCCGCGGGCAGGGAGACCATGCACAGTCCCTCGCCACCCATCGCGTGCCCGATGCGCGCCCCCTCGAGGCTGGCGGCGGCGACGGCCGATGAAGCAACCATCGGGCAGAAGCCCCCCAGCACCTGGCAGGCGACCAGGCCCGCCAGCACCGTGAGCACGACAGGGAGCCGAGTCACGAGCCACCTCGCACCGGAAGACTATAACCGTACTCCACTCTACCTGCAAGCATACCCGACCGCTCCCGACGGGTCAACCGGCTTTGCAGCCGCTCGGGCCCGCTCCCACTGGATCCGATTGCCAAACGATGAGCAGGGGTTATGCCATGACCGGCTTGTGGAAGGCCGTTCAAAATCAACACGTTCCCCCAGGCGCGTCAAGGCCCGCGCCGTCGAGACCATCACGGGTGTGGCAGCAAGGGACAGAAGAGCGGCAACTCGCAGGGGCATTCCGCGACAGCCGCCGTGGAGGCTCCGCGCCGGACGGGTCCCCCCTACGGGCGATGTTACCGCACGAGGAGCACTGAGCAGGGGCTGTGGTGGACGAGCTTCGTGGACACGCTGCCGAGGAAGAACCGCGCGACCGCGCCATGCCCCTTGGCACCTGCGACGATCAGGTCGGCCTTCCACCGCTCCGCGAGCCGGATGATCTCCGCCGCCGCGTGGCCGACCTTCAACACCTCCACGACCCGATACCCGGCTTTCGCGAGCTGCTCCGCGCACCGGTGGACGAGGGCCCGGCCCGCCTCCTTCAGCTCCGGGTAGCGGAGGAACGGCATCACGTGGATCACCGCGACCTCCACGTCCACTGGCACGTCGTTCGGCAGCACGAGCCGCGGCTTGAGCCGGCGCAGCAGGAACTGGACCGTCTTCCGGGAGGACTGCGAGCCATCCGTCGCCAGGAGGACCTTCCGAAGTGGCCGGGGCGCCTCCTTCACGACGAGCACCGAGCCGCCCGCGTGCGTCGCGACCTGGCTCGACACGCTGCCGAGCAGGAAGCGGTCCATCGCGCCGAGCCCGCGGTGGCCCAGGACCGTGAGGCTCCCGCGGCCCGCATGCCTCAGGATCGAGGCGGCGACCGCTCCGCGCTCGAGCAGCACTTTCCCCGCGAGCCCGAGGGCAGCCATGTGCGCCTTGGCGTCCGCCGCCACCCGCTTGCCGTGGGCCTGGGCGCGCCGGATCTCCTCTTGAATGTATTTTTCCGTGCCGATCACAACCGGCTGGATCATGACGGGGGCCCGGAGCGAAGCCAGATCCATCACGTGCACCGCGGCCACCGTGGCGGGTTCGGCGAAGGGCACCCGCGCCGCCCACTCCATCGCCCACCACCCGAACTTCGACCCATCCACCCCAACGAGCACCTTCATCGCCTTACTCCTTTCGCGGCCCGATCGAGCTGCGCCGTCGCTCACCACACTTAGGCCCGTTCGTGACGGGTAACGGTTCTGAGCCTGACCCGCGGCGCGAGCCGCTGCACGTCCGCGAGCCGGCAGAGCTGGTTGCCGGGCGCGAGCGTCGCCGCGGTGCCGGCCGCAGTCGCGGCCCGCACGCAGTCCTCGAGCGGCTTGCCGCCCGCAAACGAGACGAGGAACCCGGCCACCGTGGAGTCGCCGGCCCCGACCCGGCTCCGGACCTTCACCGCCGGCGGGACCGCCCGAATCGTCGTCTGGGGGCCGCGCGGCTCGCCGGCCACCACCAGCAGGCCGCGCCGCCCCAACGACACGATGACGACGGCGACGCCCGAGCGGTTCAGCCCTTTCGCCGCGGTGCGGATCTCCGCCTCGGTCTCCAGCCGCCGGCCCGTCGCCCGCCGGAGCTCGTGCAGGTTCGGCTTGATCGCAAACGGCTTCGCCCGCAGGCCGGCCTTCAGGCAGGGACCGTCCGCGTCCAGGACAGCCCGGGCGCCGCGACCCTGCACGAGCGACACGATCTCCCGATAGGCGTCGGCCGGCACCCCGCGCGGCAGGCTTCCGCCGAGGACGACGAAGGCGTCGCGCAAATCTAGCAGGCGCAAGTGCCCCAGGAACCCCCGCCACTCCTCCGCCGTGACCGTCGGCCCCCGGGCGTGCAACAGGGTCTGGGTCCCATGCCGGCTCGCACTGATGATGAGGTTCCGCCGGGTCTCTCCCGCAATCGGGGTGAAATAGGGGGTGATGCCCTCGCGCTTGAGCAGGTCCACCAGGATCTGCCCGTTGTGGCCGCCGATAAAGCCCAGCGCCAGGCTGTCCCCACCCAAGCGCCGGATCGCGCGCGACACGTCGATGCCCTTGCCGCCGGCGTAGAGGCATTCGGACCGTACCCGGTTGGCGTCATCGAGGCGCAGCTCGTCCACCTCCATGGAGTGGTCGAGCGCCGGGTTCAAGGTGATCGTGTAGATCATGACCAGCGCGGAAGCGGGCAGCCGTCCCCTTCCCCGGCAAGCCGATCGCTGGCGGCTGAACGCGGAAGCCGTTCTCCTTCAGCAGATCCGGGGCAACTGCTCGCCCGAAAGCATGTCCACGACCCGGGTGCCTCCGACGCGCGTGGTCAGGACGACGGTGCCCGGCTGCTCCGCCACGACTTCTCCGATGATCTCGGCGCGCGGGCCGAGCGGGTGCGCCCGCATCGCCGCCAGCACCGCGTCGGCCGAGGCCTGCGGCACGACAGCGATGAGGCGTCCCTCGTTGGCCACGTAGAGGGGATCGAGCCCGAGGATCTCGCAGGCGCCTCTGACGCGGTCCTCGATCGGGATGCGGGCCTCGGCGATCCGCATGCCCACCCTCGCGGCGGCGGCGATCTCGTTCAGCGCGCTGGCGAGGCCGCCGCGGGTCGGATCCCGCAGCACGTGGATCTCCGGGCACACGTCGAGCATCCGCCTCACCAGGTCGCCCAGGGGCGCCGTGTCGCTCTCCACGGGCGAGTCGAACTCCAGGCCCTCCCGGACAGACATAATGGCGATCCCGTGCCGGGCGATCGGCCCGCTCAGCAGAATGCGGTCGCCCGGCTGCGCCCGCTGCGGCGAGATCGCGACTCCCGGCTCGATCACGCCCACGCCCGAGGTGTTGACGAAAAGCCGGTCCGCCTTCCCCCGGTCCACCACCTTCGTGTCGCCGGTCACGAGCAGGACGCCCGCCTCCCGCGCCGCCTCGCTCATCGAGCGGAGCACCCGCCGCAGCTCTTCGATCGGAAACCCCTCCTCGACGATCAGGCCAGCTGACAGGTAGAGCGGCTTGGCCCCGCACATCGCCAGGTCGTTGACCGTCCCGTTGACGGCCAGACGTCCGATGTCCCCGCCGGGGAACACGATCGGGCTGACCACGTAGGAGTCCGTGGTGAAGGCCAGCCGGGTCCCGTTCACGGACAGGATCGCCCCGTCGTGCAGCGGCTCCAGCAGCTCGTTTCGGAACTCGGGCAGGATGAGCCGCTGGATCATCTGCTGGGTCAGCCGGCCCCCGCCCCCGTGCGCAAGCACGACGCGGTCGCCGCCCGAGAGGGGCACCGGACACTGCAGCGAAGAGGGATCGCCGTCTGGCATCTCACCCCCCACCCCGCGCCTTCCCATACTGATAGTAGGCGGCGCAGGCCCCTTCCGAGGACACCATCGGGGCCCCCAAAGGCCGCTCCGGCGTACAATCCCTGCCGAAGGCCGGACACTCGTGCGGCCGCTTCAGGCCCTGCAGCACCTGGCCGGCGATGCAGTGGGGCGACTCCGGCGCGCGAACCCCGGCTGCCTCGAAGAGCCGATCCGCATCGAACGCCGCGAATTCCTCCCGCAGGCGGTATCCGCTGCGCGGGATCAACCCGATCCCGCGCCATTGCCGGTCAGCCGGCTCGAAGACCTCGGCAAGGAGCTGGCGTGCCGGGCGGTTCCCTGCCTGGCGGACGGAGCGGGCGTACTGGTTCTCCACTTCCGCGCGCCCTTCCTCGAGCTGGCCGACGGCCATCGCGATCCCCTGGAAGATGTCCACGGGCTCGAACCCGGTCACGACGATGGGCACGCGAAAGCGTTCGGCCAGGGGCACGTAGTCCTCATAGCCCATCACCGTGCAGACATGGCCGGCGGCCAGGAATCCCTCGATCCGGTTCGCCTCTGACGCGAGCAACGCCTCGATCGCCGGCGGGACCAGCACGTGCGCGCACAGGAGCGAAAAATTCCTCAACCCGAGCCGGCGCGCCTGCCAGACCGCCATGGCGTTGGCCGGGGCCGTGGTCTCGAATCCGACCGCGAAGAACACCACGCGGCGGTCGGGGTGACGCTGGGCAAGCTTCACGGCGTCCAGCGGCGAATACACGATCCGGACGTCGCCCCCCTCCGCCTTGACGCGCAGGAGATCCTTGGTGGAGCCGGGCACCCGGAGCATGTCCCCGAACGACGTGAAGATCACGTCGGGCCGCGCCGCGATCGCCACGGCCTTGTCAATCATCTCCAGCGGCGTCACGCAAACCGGGCAGCCAGGGCCGTGCACCAGGGTGATCGCCTCCGGCAACAGCTCGTGGAGCCCGTACTTCACGATCGTATGGGTCTGCCCGCCGCAAATCTCCATGATCGTCCACGGGCGGGTGACTCGCCGCCGGATGACGTCCGCCAGCGCCGCCGCGGCCCGGCCGTCCCTGAATTCGTCAACGTATTTCATCCAAGGCGCCCTCAGCCGTCAGCGATCAACCCTCAGCAAGGCCGTCACCCTGGGCCGTTTCGATCCGGGGTCCACCTGGATTCCGGCGTTCGCCGGCATGACGGAGCGGACGGCCGATGACCGCCAGCTCCTCCAGCGTCCGCTCGGCCGCGGCCTCGTCGAGCCGGCTGATCGCGAAGCCCACGTGGACGATCACGTAGTCTCCCACCGCCGCCTCCGGAACCAGGGCCAGCGACACCTGCTTCCTGACGCCGCCGAACGACACGGTCGCCATCCGCAGCGCGTCGGCCTCGACGTGCAGCACCTTTCCGGGAACCGCTAGACACATGACCTACCTCCGTGACGCAGGGCGAGGGACGCGGGGCGGGTCAAGGCCGGCGCCGCGGTCCCCCGTCCCCCGTCCCTCGTCACCATCCGGTGCGCCGCGACCACTGCCTGTCCCAGCGCAAGGCCGCCGTCGTTCGGAGGCACCCGCTGGTGCCAGTAGGGCTGGCAGCCGGCCGCCTCCAGGCAGGCGACGGCGCGCGCGAGCAGGCAGCGGTTCTGAAAGCACCCCCCGGTCAGGACCACCCGCTCCCGGCCGAGGCGTAAGGCTACGCCGGCGATCGCCGCGGCGAGCGCGTTATGAAACCGCGCCGCCATCAGCGGGACAGGCGCGCCGCCGCGCACATCGTCCAGCAGGCTTTGGACGGTCGGCTCCCAGTCCACGAGGCAGTCGGGCGTCCAGGGGCTTCCGTCCGGCTCACAGCCGGCGATCCGGACGGGATACCGCTCGTCGGTCTGGCAGCCCTCCGCTGCAAATTCCAGCTCCATCGCCGCCTGCCCCTCGAAGCTGGCCCGTTGCCGAAGGCCCACGAGCGAGGCGACCGCGTCGAACAGACGTCCCGCGCTGGAGGTGACCGGCGCATTCAGGCCCCGGGCGAGCATCCGCCGAAGGAGCCTCCGCTCGGAGCGGTCGAAGGCGCAGACGGGTGCCAGGTCGTCCCGCTCGAACAGGGTGTCGCCGAGCAGCTCGTAGAGGAGCCCCAGCGCCGCGCGACGCGGCTCCCGGACCGCCGCGTCGCCGCCGGGCAGCCGGAAGCGGCGGAACGAGGCTGCGCGCCGGAACGTTGCCGCGTCCGCCAGGAGGAACTCGCCTCCCCAGATCGTCCCGTCCGGGCCGTAGCCCGTGCCGTCCCAGGCCACCCCGAGCACCGGCCCCTCCACCTGGTTCTCCGCCATGCAGGCGACCACATGCGCGTGGTGGTGCTGGACCCGGTGGAGGGGCAGCGCCGAGTCTTCCGCGTAGCGCGTCGAGCGATAGCCGGGATGCAGGTCGCACGCGACGCTCTCCGGCTTCGTCCCGTGGAGCGCCTGGAGCTGTCCGACGGCGGCGCGGAAGGCGTCCGCCGTCTCCGCCCGGTCGAGGTCGCCGATATGCTGGCTGAGGACGACGC
>CAZTUO010000009.1:21021-27454 GCA_964616355.1 uncultured Nitrospira sp. | reverse complement strand
AACCCTCTAAAAAGAAAAGGGGCCGCGCGCGACCTTGCCGAAACAAACCCCGCGCGCGGCCCGCGCCGCACCGAATCTTTCATGAAGCCCGTCAGGACTTCTTGAAGAACGTGTCGTACACGCCGTAGCCCAAGATCCCAGCGATCAGGACGTAATACATGTACGTGATGCCAGAATAGTCCGGGGGGCCGCCTTTGGGCTCATTGGCCAGCGCCACCACCGCCGTGGACAGGATCGGAAGCATCGCCGCGAACAGACTCAAGACTCTTCTCATGGGGGGCCCTCCTTTTGTGACGCCCGCCGTAACCCTGGGCCGGGCAAACGGAGCGGATTGTACTCAAAGCCAACGGCGTGGCGCAACCACAAAATCACGGTCGCCTGTGGCTCGTCGGCTTCGCCACAAGTGCGAAGCCGATGGGGCGGTTCTGCAGGTCCGCTGCCAAAGCGCCACAGGCGATCGTGCACCGCTCCCGGTTGAACCCACGGAATTCCCAGCGTTTAATTATGCCGACGCCCTGACTCCTGATGGCACAGGGCTTGCTCGCTCTTGCCCCTAGCCGCTTGCTGGCGGTCAGTCAGGGTTGGAAAGGAGGTGAGAGACATGACCAAGAGCATGCTTTCCGTGATGGCGTTGGCTGTCGGCCTGAGCTTCGCGGCAGCGACCGTCGTGCGGGCCGGTGAGAAGGCCGCGGCCCCGGCGGCTCCGCCTGCCGCGCCTGCAGCACAGACTGAGACGAAGGACGCGAAGAAGGACGCGCCCAAGGCCGAAAAGAAGGACAAGAAGAAAGCCGAGAAGAAGTAAATACGGCGTCGCCTGAAGAACCCCGGCCCCCTTCGGGCGAGCGCGCGCTGGCCCGAAGGGGCTGTCGGTTCCCGGGCCGTTCGACACGCCCAGACGTCCGTCCAGCAAATTTCAGACCGGACCCCAACGACAATCAGCGCGAGAAGGAGACCCGTAATGAAACGACTGGTATTGATCGCGTTGGCGCCCCTGCTGCTCTTCCTGGGCGCATGCGCCAAAGCTCCCACGGAGAAGGTGACCGCCGCCGAGAAGGCCGTCGAGGATGCCCGCTCGGCCGGCGCGCAGACCTACATGGCGGAGGACTTTGCCAAGCTCGAAGGCATGCTGGCCAACGCCAAGAAGGAGATCGCGGACCAGGATGCCAAGTTCGCCCTACTCCGCGACTACGGCAAGGCGGAGCAGATGCTCGCGTCGGTCCAGACCGACGCAGCGCGGGTGACCACCGAGGCGGGGAAGAAGAAGGAAGAGGCGAAGCAGGCCGCCCTCCAGGCTCAGCAGGCGGCGAAGGACTCGGTCGCGAAGACCCAGGACCTCGTCGCGAAGGCCCCGGTCGGCAAGGACCGCGCAGCGCTTGAAGCGATCAAGGCGGACGCCGAGGGATTGACGGCGTCGCTCGCTGAAGTGCAAACTGCCATCGACAAAGGTGATTATCCGGCGGCACAGGCCAAGGCGAAGGCCATCCAGGAGAAGAGCCAGGCGGTGGCCACCGAAATCGAGAACGCGCTCGCCAAGGTCAAGGCCGCCAAGGGCAAAAAGAAGTAACGGGCCCATGACCATGTCTCTGCGAACCTGGCTGCGCGCGGGCCTGGCGGCTCTCCTGCTCGGAGGGAGCCTCACCGCCTGCGTCCAGCAGCCTCCCCCGGAACTCCTGCAGGCCGTCGAGGCCCTGGACCGCCAGCTCGTGGCGGTCCAGGGCGCGGAGTTCGCACCGGAAGAGTACGCGCGGTTCGTCGAGCAGTGGGTGGCGGTCCAGGGACGGCTCCAGGCCGAGGAAGACGTCATCCGGTGGCCGTGGGAACCCAACCCCCTGGTCGCCGAGCTGCACCGGGTCCATGAGCAAGGCATCCGGGCCGCGTCGGTGGCGGCCCAACGCAAGGAAGCCGAGCACGCCGCGGCGGCCCAGGCGCTCGCCGCCCTGGAGCGCCGACTCGCGGTGTTCCACGAAAGCATCGCCCTCATGGGGAGCCGGCTCGTGCTCGGCCAGCGCCCCGTCGAGACCGACCTGCTCGCGAAACAGGCGCGCACGTACCTGGAACAGGAGCAGTTCTCGCGATCCCTGCAGGCCAGCCAGAAGGCCGCCGGCCTCCTGGACGCACAGACCGAGCTGCTGGCCAACAAGCTCGGTCACTACGCCGACGAACAACACATCGCCGCCTGGCGCCGGATGATCCGAAAGACCGTTGAATGGTCGCGCGCGCACCGCGCGACCGCTATCGTGGTCAGCAAAGCCGACCGGCGGCTGACGCTCTACCGGAACGGACGCGCCATCGCCTCTTATCCGGTCCAGCTCGGCTACAACGGCGTCCTGGAGAAGCAGTACCAGGGCGACGGGGCGACGCCCGAGGGCTTCTACCGAGTCGTCCGCAAGCGCGACCGTGGCGAGACCCTGTTCTACCGGGCGTTGCTCCTGGACTATCCTAACGCCGACGACCTCCGCCGCTTCCGGGTCGCGCGGACCGCCGGTCGCATTCCGCGACACGCCTCCGTCGGCGGCGAGATCGAGATCCACGGTACTGGCGATCTGCTGATGAGTCAGACGATCGGTTGTGTCATGCTGGAGGACCAGCACATGGACGCGGTCTTCGCGGCGGTCACGACCGGCACGCCGGTCACCATCGTCGGAGCCATGGACCGCAGCAACGCCGTGGCGCACGCGCTCGCGGATCTGGAGCGGGACCGGACCCAGCCGAGTCGCGCGAAACCGGCGGCGTCTCGACGGGTGTGAGCGTGACCGGAGAACCCCCGATGGCATCTCTGCCAGCGCATCGCGTCCTGAAACTCCTCGCTCTGTGGGCCCTCCTGGCCGTGAGCGGGCTCCTCGCGGCCCCCGCCTCGCAAAGCGGCGCCCTGCGCGCACCCGCGCCGGTGCCGTCGCAAGCCGACCGTCAGCCCGATCCGTCCGCACTGCGCGCCCGCCAGGCGGCGCTCCAGCGGCAGCTTGCGCAGCAGGCGCCGAGCGGCATTTACATCGTGGTGGACACCGCCCGCAACCGGCTGTACGTCAGGCGCGGGGCGGAGACCCTGTTGACCGCTGTCGCCTCGACTGGCAGCGGCACCATCCTCGAAAACCCGGAGCGGCCGGGCGCGAAGTGGGTGTTCGACACGCCCCGTGGCGTGTTCGTCATCCAGTCCAAGCTGACCAATCCGGTCTGGGTCAAGCCCGACTGGGCCTTTCTCGAGGAAGGCTTGTCGGTGCCCAAGAGCCCGGACGAGCGGCTGGAGGCCGGGATTCTCGGGGAATACGCGCTCGGCTTCGGCAAGGGGTACTTCATCCACGGCACCCTCTATCCCCGACTGCTCGGCAAGAACGTGACCCACGGCTGCATTCGCCTGAACGACGAGGACCTTCGCGCGGTGTACCGGCTCGCCAAAGTCGGGACTCCCGTGCTGATCTTCTAGGCCCGCTCTCCCGTCAGCCCGCGCCCGCGGCCCGATCATGGTAGTCGCCGATTCTTCGCAGGTCCCTTGGCCGTTGCCTCCGCGCCTGGTCCGTCTCTGCCGGATCGGCCTGCTGACCTGCGCGCTCGCGCCCCTGGCGGCGGACGCCGGAGCAGCCGCCCCGGCCCCCGAGCGCTCCGACGACCAGACGCTGCAGGAGGACACCCGGCTCCTGGAGCAGGAGCTCCAGCTCGCCGCCCGCCCGCAGATCTATCTGGTCGTGGACCTTGTGGACCGGGCCATCTTGGTCAAGGGGCGTGGGCTCGAGCTGCACCGGTTGCCGATCCAAGCCTGGTCCGGAACCGGCGCAGCCGCGCTCACGGGGACGTTTCGCCTCCGTGCCCGTCCCCCAGTGGTCCGGCCCCGGGCAGCGGGGAGCCCCGACGCCGAACTGGATCCCATCGAGCTGGCCGACATGCCGGCTGCCTATGAGCTGGTGTTCGAGCCCGCGCTGACGCTGACGATCAGCCCGCCACCGCGGGAAGGACCGTGGTTGTGGGCCCGGGGCTTCCTCGCCCACTGGTGGGGCCGCCTCTCCTCCAGCAGCCCCCGCCTCCATCTCATCCTCCCGCGGGAGGCCGGGCAGTCGCTCGCCTGGAGCGTTACCGACGGCATGGCTGCCCTGGTGCGCCGTCCGAGCCGGCGATGACCGGCCATCCGGTCCCCCGGTCCCAGCAAGATCCCGCGTCGGCGCGCGCGTCCCCGCTGGAGCCACGGCGTCAATTCGAAGCCGCTTCCACAGCCCTCTTAGGTTTGCTTGCCTGCCAACCGATAGAACCTTCGGTGGCGGAGGAGTAGGGCCGGAGCACGTCATGCAGGATGGGCACTCCAAGGGACCTGTACCTGATGGGGCAGTCGTTCCACGCGGCAAGTGGGGTCGGATTCTGATTGCCGACGACAACGAACCCGTCCGGGAATTGCTCTCCGAATGTCTCAGACGAGAAGGCTACCTGTGCGACGGCGTCGGCACCGCCGCCGAGGCGGCCAGGGCCCTGACTGCCCATGCCTACGACCTCCTCATCACCGATATCAACATGCCGGACAGCACCACGCTGGCTTATCTTCAGGATTGCCAGAAAGGGGAGGCGCGGGTGCCCGTCATCGTGATCACCGGCTATCCGTCCGTCATGACCGCCATCGAGGCGGTGCGCCTGTCGGTGGTGGACTATCTGGTCAAGCCGGTGGACCCGGAGCTGCTGGTCGCCAGCGTGAACCGGGCGATCGGGAAGGGGAGCCTCCTGCGGGCCCTCCGCAAGGTCCGTGAAGAGATCCATACGTGGGGGGCAGCGATGGACCGCCTGGAAGCCTCCTTGCTGGACGACGATGGCCTCTGGACGGGGGCGGCGTCCGCGTCGCGGATCGACCACCTGCGGATGCAGACGATGTACCTTTTGGGTCAGATTACGGAGAGCCTCAGGGCCGCCTTGGAGGCCACCAGAAAAGAGGGGCTCGGACACACACCGGTGGACCTCTGTCAGGCCATCGGCTGCCTGAAAGGAATCCGCTATGAAGGAGCCTTGCGCCGGACAGTGGCGGTGCTCGCCAGGACGACGAGTACCCTGCAATCGCCAGAGCTGGTCGAGCTCCAGCAGGCACTGGACACGATCCTGAAGCGAGAAGCCGGTGTCTGAATTCAGCGGTCCGTTGGCCAGCCGCAGGAACGGCTGCCGTGGCGTCGCTCACACCAGATCGAAGACCCGCTGAATCTGCGGCACTCCGTACTCGGCCTCGCCGGTCAGCACGAGCAGATTAGGGAGCATCGGACGGCGCCGGCGCCGTGGGCGTGGCCGCACAGCACGGTCACGTGGCGATCAGGATGGGGCCGCAGAAGGTCCAGCAACAGATCCCCCACCGCTTTGCAGGAAAAGAACGGCGTCCAATCCGCGTCGCCGGCCTGCCCCTGGTACCAGCAGGCCTCCGGAAACGGCGGGACATGCGTCAACATGAACAGGCGCGGATAGCGCCGCAAGGCGTCCGCAAGAACGGGTCGCAAGCAGGCGGCGGCGTCCCCTAAGCGGCGCAGGCGCTCCAGGAGGACGGGCCTGCTCAACCCCCTGAGCTCCGCGATGAGCCGGTGGTCGTTCAGCGCCACCGGGGTGGTCGCGCAGTTGCCGTTCCGGCCATCGCCCCATCCGTCATGTCCGACGAGGCCCGTGGTCGGCGTTAGCTCCACGACGCCGGACTCGGGGAGGTACTGCAGCCGCGGCGCGCGGCGGCACAGATCCGACACCGCCTGGCGCACAGCGGCGATCGAACCGCCATAGAAGTCATGATTGCCCAGGACGAAGTAAACGGGGCGCTGGAAGACGATGGCGATCTCCGAGAGATAGGTCTCGACCGAATCGGCTTCCCCAATGTCGCCGCCCACCAGGAGGGCGTCGGCGTCCGTCGCAGCCAGAGCCCCGAGAAACCGGTGGCGCTGTTGCGGCTTCAAGAAATTCAGATGGATGTCCGTGACCCACGCGAGTCGCATCAATGTCCTGCCCCGGCCGGAGTCCGGCGGCGCTTCAAGCATGCCTGGCAGGTCTGCTCCGGCCAGGCATAGAGGAGCTGTTTTCGACAGCGGTTGCACCGCCGGCGCTTCCAGTGCCAAAACCCGGTCTCGGCAAAGAGGCAAGCCGACGCCAGCCACCGTTGATACCCGGGATGGGCGAACGGTAGCCAGTCGCCATCCCTTCCTCGGGGCGGGGCCGGCTCGTTCCCGCACAGAAACCCCTGGATCCAGTACTTGGCTTGCGGCGAGACCCGCTCCATCGCCCCCTTCGACACGTAGAATCTCACGCCTTGGGCCGGGCACCAGGCGCGCATCCGGCCCTCGAAGGTGTGGGGATTGTCATTCAACAGATAGTGCTTCCCCGGGCAATCCGCGCCCATCGTAAACCAGAGCTTCCGGTCGAATGCAGGCGGCTCGATCCTGGCTCGTCGCTTCCGGTCAGCCGCCCCGAAGCGTGCCATGCCTCGAGCCAGCGCTTT